>JBAQZL010000060.1:0-44883 GCA_049790955.1 Acidimicrobiales bacterium | reverse complement strand
AACGACTCCGTCACATTCGATGTGCAGTTCAATCCGCCTGGTTCGTCGGGCGACTTTGATCATTACTTCAACTCACTGGGGACTATCAAAACGAGCGTCGGCAACTTTGGTATCGCCATCACGGGTTCGGCCGATCCTCCAGCCCAGATCGTCACCGATCCCAGCACGGTCAGTTTTGGCGACGTGGCAGTGGGATCGTCAGCGACGATGAACTTTGAGCTGGGCGACCAAGGTGGATTTCCATTGGACATCACGGAATCGACGCCTCCCAACCCCGCCACCGGTTTCAGCGCCTTGACGAATCCTTTTACTCAACTCGCCCCTTCTCCATACCAAATTGCACCGAATACGTCGGTCGAAGAAACTGTTCAGTTCACTCCGACTGCTGACGGGAACTTCTCCGGGACGTGGTTACTGGAGGGCAATGACGGTAGCGGGGTACAGACCGTCACGCTGACGGGCACGGGGTATACGCCCACTCCCGGCGGTGGTGGCGGGGGCGGAGGCGGCGGAACAGCACCGACAACCACCACCACAATTCCTCCGACAACGACCACGACGGCGGTAACCCATAGGCCCACACTGACGATCACAACGCGATCGGGACACGTGGGCACTACGTTGACCTTGCGAACCTCTGGGGATCCGACCGGCGGTGCTCTCACATTTCACGTGCATGGTGGAACTGCGCAGTGCAGCGTACGCGGGTCGGGTCTCAGCGCGAAGAGCCCCGGCACTTGCGTTGTCACGGGCAAGAAAGCTGCGAAAGGCATGACTGCCGCAGTGAGTTCACCCGCAACTGTGATCAATTTTGCGCGACGTGTCACCCACAATTCGAAAACCGCTCGCTGACAGGAGCCGTGAATCGGCCAACTCACGGGAATCGAACTCGTTCTGGATTACGCCGATGCGATGACGATGTCCTGCGTCGGAGATCGATACGAACGTCCATAGCCCGTGTAACTCGCGTAGGTAGGAATGGCGCCAGTCGGCGGATCAGACACGGTGATGAGGCACTGGCCAAAGGGGTTTGGTCGGCACGTCTTGAGAGTCGAGCCGAAATGCACGGAGACGGTTGTCACGGGATAGAACCCCTCGGAGTTCGCGATGACTCCGGTCAGTTGGAGTTCGACCGAGGACGTGGACGACGCGTCAGACGGACCCGATTCCGTCGTCGCGTCTCGCGGCGCAGCGACTTGGAGGCTTTGCGCGGCGACTGGGGTCGCGAACTCCGGGTCCGTGGGCGCCGAATAGCCGAAGCGGTTGTACGCCTGGGCGGTGACCCAGTAGACCTTGTGGTTTTGAAGTCCTTTGATGATGCAGTTCGGTTGGTAGGAAACCGCCGCATGACAGTACGTTGTGGTGACGCCGTCGGTGATCGCTACGCGATATCCCTCCACACGAGCTCCGCCTGCGCTTGAAGATGGATGCATGTACGTCCACACTTCGCCGTTATGAACGTTGCCCGACACCTGCAATGGGGCAGAAGGAACACTTGCCGCGCAGTCCGCGCCCCTTGACAGGGCGATGTCGCCGGCGGCGTCAACGGCGACATATTTTCCCGCGCCGTAGGAGATGGACGTCCAGCTTGACGCGCTAGGGGTAGGGACGATGCTCGCGGTCCACAGGGCTCCAGTGGGAGACGAGATGATGGGGTCGGACGCGCCGGTGGACTGTCCGCCGGCGACGAAGGATCCGCAACCGTAAGTGACGGCGTCTACTTCCTGAGCGGGCGAGTACTGATGCAGTGTCCAGATGTACCCATACACGGACGTGGCGACGTAGCCTGCGCCCGACGCGGAATCTCCAAAGGCGACAAAGTTTCCGCTGCCGTACGTGACCGCCCCGAAGTGCAGACCCGCTGCAGGTGCGGGAACTGCGCCCGTCAGAGGCTGGTAGATGAGACTCCAGTTGACGCCATTGAGCGACAACAAAATGTCTCCTTGTGCGGCATCAACGGCGACGAATCGCCCGTCGCCGTAAGTGATCGAGGTGAAGTTGTCTTCCGGTCGCCAGAATCGCTGAGTCCATGTGACGCCGTTGGCTGAAGTGTCGACGGTGCCGACGGCACTCACCGCGACGAAGAGACCGTGCCCATACGTGATTCCCGACCACTGACCGTTTTGGGCCGAGCGACCAGCCTGCTTGGGAGCTGCCGGAAGTCCCGGCAGCGTTGACCATTGGAGTCCGTTGGTCGAAGTCATTTCATTCGGAACGGCGTTGGCTGATGAGAGAGCGACGAAACGACCCGCCCCGTAGGCGACGCTCTGCCAAGTACCTAAGGGTGCAGCTTGGTCGGTCCAGGTGGAGCCGTTACTGGAAGTATCGACACTGCCCGTCTGGCTGAGTGCAATCCACTGGCCGTTGAGAAAGTCGACGGTCGACCACGTGACGGGTGATACGGGGGCCTGAGCCAACGTCCACGTTGTCGTCGCGGATGCCGAGAGTGTCAGTACGGGAAGGGCGACGAAGGCCGTTGTCATGGTTGCGGCCCATGCCGCGCAGAGACGTAACCCTCTCACCGAGAGTAGTTTCATGTGCCCTCATTTCCCTTGTGCTTTCAGTTTCAAGGGCTCAGGACAAGGTCTTCTCTACACTTTCCCAAGAGTGGCTCAATTCAAGATTCATTGTCTCGTCTAGCAGTGCTCGACTCGGGAGTCTCTTCGTTTTGGCTAGATCGAAAGCTAAGCGACCCGGCGACACGATCTTCACATCTCCTGGCGAATGGCGCCGGCATGGCACGACGCGGAGCAACTTCATGACCCACCCCGCAATATTGGAAACTCCCGAAGATGCTTCAGTAGTTCGAATCGGAGTAGTTATCTCGAGTGGCTAGGGCCTCTTGCGGATGAGTAAAGCTGATAGCGACCGACAGCGTTGCCTGTGGCGGCCATGGTGATCCCGACGATCATCGCGCCCATCCGGGAAATGCCCGACCATCTACCCTTCACAACGTCAGAAACATCAATGGTGATTTGTTCCGTCAGCGCTCGCCACACAAATTCACGCTCCGCACGTATATTGGCCGCGTCGCCCATTTCTGCGAATGCATTGACTTTCTCCCGGTTGACGAAGAAGCATCGTCGCCAAAAGTAACTCCACTTCACGCGCTGCGCTGGGACAAAATGATGAACGATAGCCCTTGGTTCGTATAGAAGATCTTGCCCAGGGCACTGTGCTGCGACTCGCATGCATAGGTCGAGATCCTCGAAGTCAATCGAATGAAAGCCTCCGATCTTCTCGAAGACATCTCGCCGAACTGACATGTTGGTCCCAATGAGATGGCCTAGTGGAGCAAGACGCGTAGGCATGCCCTTGTATGCGCAACCGAAAACCCAGTCGAAATTTACTGGAAACCAAGTCGGACGGCCGGTTTCATAGGTTGGCAATGGGGCACCGCCGACCGCTACTGTTCTCGGACTTTCGTAGGGCTTCAGAAGGTGCTCGAGCCAATCTGGATCTGCTGCAGCATCGTCATCTAGGAACACCAGAATCTCACCGAGAGCTAACTCTGCTCCCGAATTTCGTGCCCATCCTGCCCCAAAGCGGCGCTTCGAGCCATGCGCTTTTACAAGGGCTCCGGCTCCGTCATCATCCTGTTCGAATCTGTTCGGGACAATCACAATTGGAAATTTTGCTGGCGATCTCTGGTTTCCCCACTTTTCCACACATCGACTGAATAGTTCAGGATTGCGATCAATGCACAGAATCAACTCAATTGGCGGACATGTCTGCGCCTCAATGGATGACACGGCACTAGCGAGCAAATCCCAGCGTTCGAGGGTGTACGCAGGAATGAGTACTGTGGCGCTAACCATTGATGAAGGTGGTGGCATGCAGGTTGCTTTGGTGGGCTGGTTCCACGGGGCAGGGCGTCAACTCGGACGGAGCAATGACGCGCTCCGCAAGTTGCCGCCACGCGTCAGGGTTCGGAAAGCCCAGTTCGTCAAGTCGTAGCGCGTGTGCCATTGCCACGTGAATAGATGCGGGGCGTCGCCCATCAGCCATGAGACCGCCAATATATCCGCGCCCCACAAGGGGAGCAGCCTTCGTGGTCGCAAGGACTACGGTCGCGATGCCCGAATTTACCGCCGCAGCGAACGCCCGCGAGTCAACTTCGGGGTCGGCCATACCTATGGCGGATGAGGTATCGCACAACTGACGAAGATCGTCCTTTGTGATGTCGTCGCCGAAGAGTTGCACGTGTCGTGCGTGATAACTGTTGGCGACGATGCTCTTCGCGGCACTTCCTTCGAGGCGTGTCATCACATGGAGGCTGTAGTTGTTGATTTCCGAATCCGGAATAGCGTCGAAGGCCCCCATGAGGGCGGTGAACGCCTCGATACTGTCGCGAGGCAAAAACGCAGTGAATTGCTGTGGACCAGTCTGACGGCGTCGTCCGATTAATGACAGTGCATGATGAGTCTGCACCTCAGGACCGTGCGGGCCGAACGCAGCGACAAGCTCGCTAGCTTCGGAAATGTTACCTACCACAACACGATCAGCTCCTCGCATTGTTCCGACCAGTGATATCGCCCGAGCCTCACGTGACTCCGGAAGGCTCGCGCACAAGACAACCGTGCGAATTCCAGCCGCTTTCGACACTCGCAAGAAATCGCGAATCCAATCGTTGTCAATTCCAGGCCACGCAAAGGCGAGTGCGACCTTGACGTCTGGACCGATCCATTGGCGAAGAACTCTCTTTCGAGCCTGAGCGTCCTGGGGAGCGCGGTGCCGCTGAGGGCCGAAACTAAGTGCCACGTCGTGAGCCGCGGCCAAAGAAGGAGCGCGATGAAGGCCCATCGTGGGGTGGATCCCAAGATCCACTTCGATTCGCCGAACTCGCGAAGATGCGGCGAGTGCCATTACTATCTCAGAAACGACAATCCCAGGAATCGTTAACGACGTTCCAGGCCCCGCCACCACAACGTATCTTTTATCACGGTCACTAGATGAAGAAATCTTCTCCGGGTCAGGCAGGCGCGACATCGCGACCTCTCAATTTATCGAGCGAAATAGGACAAATGAGGCGAAGGACACGGTCCAGGGCAACACCCTTTCGGCGACAAGACTTAAGAATGTGCATGTCTGGCTCCGAAACTTTCGCGACTCGCATAATTTCTTCGCTCGACTGACCCTTGGTTTCAACGTCTGCGATCTGAGCAGAAGTACTCTGGAAGGCGAATACCAAATCCTCAACTTCGCTTTGAGTTGGTATAACTACGAACGCAACTGAACGCAAAGTCGATTGGAATTCCGGCCCGTTTTGCGCCGGGTGAATAAGTCGCCCAGGGTTGACTGGCTTCACGCATCTCCCTCGTATCAGCCCCTGCAACCAGAAGGCTTACAGACAATCCGTAGAATGTCAATTAGAAGACAACGTAAACACAACGATTTAACGTATCCGTAACCCAAAGCGTGACTTCTCCTGCAAACCACACCGCTGCCATTTGTAATTTGCACCGCACCATTTGACAATTTGTGATTATTTTGAGAGTGTTGTGAATGCAAGGGTGATACGGAAAGACGCGAGTGGACACTGTCAGCTTTGATGATTCGTCGTTTCATAAGGGCAATGGTGCGCAAGCAGGAGATTTGCGCCTGAGACCAACCGTTTCGGTGATGATACCTACACTCAATGAAGCACGAAATCTTCCATATGTTCTAAATACTGTCCCGGGTTGGGTTGACGAGGTCATCATTGTTGATGGACGTTCAACAGACGACACGTTGCGAATTGCAAAGGCACTTCGCCCGAGTATTCGGGTTGTTTACGAAATGAAGCCGGGAAAGGGCGCCGCGATGAAGGCGGGCTTCGAGGCTGCCTCAGGTGATTTCATTATCGCCTTGGACGCCGACGGTTCCATGGATGGAGCCGAGATTGGTACGTTCTACGAGGCCCTCGATGCTGGAGCAGACTATGTCAAAGGAACTCGTTTCGGTCCAGGTGGAGGCTCCGCCGACATTACCAAGTTCCGCCGGTTTGGCGATGGTGGCATTTGCCTACTGATCCGGCTGCTGTTTGGAGGCCGTTATACCGACGCAACTTATGGCTACATTGGCGTTAGGGCGCAGTCCGTGGACAAGATTGGCATCGATTCAGATGGTTTCGAAGTTGAAACGCTGATTGGAATTCGAGCACATCGGGCGGGTCTAAGAACTACAGAGGTTCCATGTTTTGAGACAAGTCGGATCCACGGGAACAGTAATTTGCGAGCCTTTCGTGACGGCGTTCGTATTTTTACCGTCATCGTGAAAGAGCGTTTTCGGAAGAGTCATGTTGACGCTTCCTAATCGTGCATGATCGATCGCTTGGAACTATTGTGACATACCCTGAAATTTCGACTGAATCAGAATTTGCAGCCCCTTAAGGTTTCTTGAGTTTGGAGCACAATACAATGTTTCACCGTTGTCGTCACCACGGGCGCCGTCGGAGTAGACGCCCGTCAGCTGCGGTTTTCGCGGTGACTTCTAAGAGCTCGGGCGAGTCAATCACCAACATTTCAACTGGCACGAGTCCTCACGCCGCGGCCAAACCTACATCAGCCGCCTCACGATGAAGGTCATCATTGTTGGTGCTGGCCCCGCCGCTGCCGGGGTGGCTCTCGCGCTCACGACAAACTCAAACGCCACGGTACGAGTGCTCGACATCGGTGGCCGTTTGGAACCGGAGAACGACGAGGCACGCGCGCGGATGTCCAGCGCACGCCCTAAGGATTGGGCCGTTGATGACATCCGGTCCGTTAGTCATACGGCAGTCGTAAGCGAACAGCACCGAATACCGGAAAAACGGAATTTTGGATCGGACTTCCCATTTCGCAACTTCGGTCAACTCGATGGGTTGAGCAGCGAAGGTGGCGTTAACTCCCACGTCATCTCTGGCGCGTACGGAGGTTTCAGCAATACGTGGGGTGCCCAGGCCATGGTCTTCAGCGACGCAACATTCGATGATTGGCCATTCTCGCGCGGCGACCTTGAGTCGGACTATCGCGCCATCCTCAGCGCCATTCCTTACTCTGGAGAAGAGGACGATCTCTCTGAATATTTTCCTCTTTGGGGACCGGCTCAGTCTTTACCGCCTTTGAGCGAGGGGCCCGACCGCGTCCTGAGTGGGTACGAGCGCCACCGCCTTCGAGTACGTCGTCAGGGCGTGCTACTCGGGAAGGCCAGACTCGCCTTCAAAGGCGGCGACTGCGTTTCGTGTGGCCTTTGCATGACGGGATGCCCGTATTCATTTGTCTACTCGGCGTCACAGACTTTCGACGATCTCATTCGTAATAGCCGCATTGACTATACGGGCGGCTTCCTCGCCCTTCACGTGGGTGAGGAGGATGGTCGGCCCTTCGTTGCTGCGAGATCCCTCGCTACGGGCGGCCTAGAAACCTTTCGAGCTGACAAAGTGTTTGTCGCGACGGGGGCGTTAGGCACGACACGGCTTGTAGCGCAGTCGCTCGGCATGTGGTCGCGGAGGTTCCACATGAAAGAGTCGGCGCAGTTCCTTGTACCTTTGCTGGCACTCAGAGGGATAAAAGATCTTTCTCAGGAGGGGACGTTTACCCTCAACCAGTTCAATATGGTCATGCCCTTTGATGAATCGGGCCACGACATCGTTCAGATCCACGGCTATCCCTATAACGAAGCGATGGATGACTCTCTCCCCGCTTTCCTCTCTCTACCCGCGTTCCGGGGTCTCAGCGCGATGCTCTTGCGGCGACTCACGGTGGGTCTGGGTTACCTACCCTCTTGGTGGTCCCCGGGTTTCGACGTATCTATCGACCGTCCTGGTGATGATCAACAGATCGCCGATATGACGCTCTTCCCGTCTACCGACGACGGTTCCCTGGCTCGAAGGAATCTTCGCGCCGTTACCCGGAAGTTGGTAATGGTCGCACCATCACTTGGAGTCTTTCCAGTGTTGTCTCAGATCGCCTTCTCCGCGCCGGGAAAGAGCTACCACTATGGAGGAAGTTTCCCCCACTCTCGAACCCCGAAGCAGAGTGAACAGACCGACATTGTCGGACGTCTATATCCTTGGCGCAATATTCATCTCGCGGACGCGTCGGTGTTCCCGACGGTTCCGGCAACAACGTTCACACTCTCGATAATGGCCAACGCACACCGTATTGCGCGCTCTGTACTGCAAGTGGATCGTGGCTGAGCGCGATGGGCCTGTTATCGGCGTAACGGGTTCTTCGGGGTATCTCGGTAGTAACGTCGTTGCTCACCTGCGAGCGGCGGATTTCAAGGTCGTGGAGTTTCGCCGCGGCGTCGACGAGATGTACCCGGGAGTCGCCCGATATTTCGACCTCGCTCATCCACCGGATGCTGACACATTCCGGGGCATCACGTGCCTCGTCCATGCGGAATGGGATCTACACGAAACTGACCCGCTCCGAGCCTGGGAGCGGAACGTCGAGGGCTCGAGGCAAGTGCTCGCGGAAGCGGTCGCCGCCGGAATAGAGCGCGTCATTTTCGTATCATCAATGTCGGCGTACTTCGGAACGAGACAAGATTACGGTCTCATGAGACTGGCGGTTGAGCGAATCGTCCTCGAGATGAACCAGGTGGTGGTCCGCCCCGGCCTGGTGTACGGCGGCATCCCCGGGGAGATGGCCCAGACGCTGTCGAAACTCGCGAGTTTGCCCGTAATTCCAATTTTTCGCGGCGCGCATTTATTCACCCTGCACATTGACGACTTCGTTGCCGCGGTGGCGGCTCTCGTTGAAGCAGAAAGCGTGCCGTCTTCGGTGATAGGTCTCGCTTACGAGACACCGACACCGTTTCGCGAGATCATGCTCGCAATGGTTTCGTCAGTGGGTAATTCAAAGAGAACGCTGACAATTCCATGGCGCCCCGTCTTAGGTCTGCTCCGAGTCTTGGAGCGCCTGAACGTTCCGCTGCCGGTGCGATCGGATTCACTGTTGGGCTTAGTGCGTCCCGCCGCCGTCGTTCCGGGTCGCGACGTGGCCGAATCTCTCGGACTATCGTTCCGGAACTTCACTCTGTAACGTCGCAGATGTCGGGGCGCGTAGAAATTTTGCGCTCGTGAGTCAGCCCCTCTCGTACGCGAGCGCGCGCCGAGACGCAGTGTTTCAGCCTCGAGTAACAGTTACCCTCGTCGCGGCGTTGTTTACCAGTTCCAATACTGGTGCTTCTGTCGCCGCAGTCGAACAATAATCTAAAGTGCCCGTTCGCCGTGCACCTAGGAGTTCCGCCAATGGGCGAGAGCAAACTATCAGACCATCCCAAACTGGCACGCGATGACGTACGACCATCGACGCGTCCAGCTACATCTTGGATTGGTCAAGTCAGGGATGTTTCGCCACTGGCCGAAATCGGGATGGCCAAGTGCCCGTTCCTGCATGGGAATTGAGAAGCCGGTTTTTGCGCGGGACAGCACTTCAGTTGGGAGCTTTGGAATGGGTGCACGGCCCAGCGATTGTTTGGCCTGCGGTGGGCTACCGCAATGAGTGAGCGCTTGGATCAATACCGGCAAGCAGACCGAATCAACGAAAGGGACCCGGATTTCCAGCGAGTGAGCCATGCCGGCCCAGTCTGAATCTCGCAGGAGTTGGTTCCGCATATATAGTCCACCTTCCAAGGCGGCCACGACTCCAGTATCCGTTTTAGGCGTGGTCAGGAGCGCTTCACCGAAGATTGACTCAATATTTAGCGAGGCTAAGGCGGACTTTGCACGATCGCGGCCAAGTACGCGCGCCAATTGCCATGGTGTGTTGACGCATCGAAAGAGTAACCACACGTGAGCCAAAGAGTCGCCATATTCTATGAGTCCAGCTGCCTGCGGCTTGTATGAACGGAGCATCGGCGCCAATATGCGTCGGGACGCCCTTCCAAGGGAGGGTGATGTTGCGGGAATCTTGAACAAGTGGTGCCATTTTGGAACGCTGACGAAATTGGAATAGCCACCCAAAAACTCGTCGCTTCCCAGTCCCGATAGTGCAACTTTGAGACCTTGGCCGGCGGTTGCTCGAGCCACGAGCCACGAATTGAGCCCCTCAATGGTTGGCTGATCCATATCTGCCAACATTTCCGGAAGCCAACACGAAAAGTTCTCTCTTGAAACGAGGTCGATGCTGTGGCGCGCTCCGTATGTTTCAGCAACTATGCGAGCTAAGGGCACTTCGTCATCGCTAGAACCAGCAAACTCCTCGAAACCGACGGTGATCGCGTGCAGAGATTTCCTTTGTTCAGCTGCGAGTCCTAGCACTGTTGACGAATCAATGCCACTTGACAGAAACACTCCGACTTCGACATCGCTCACCATGTGGGCGTTCAGGCTGTCCAATAGGGCCTCGCGCAAAACTGCGTCAATTGCCACTGGGGGTGCCATTTGTTCCGCTCGCGATATCTCTTCGGAAAGCGAAAAAAAACGGCGGATCACTTTACTGCCATCGCGCTGAATCATGATGGCAGTTCCCGAGGGGATGGCTTTGATCGCAGACCATGCGGTAAGCGGCTCGGGTATGTATCCGAAAACGAGAAGGCCCGCCAAAGCGGCTTCGTTAGTTTCCTTCGAAACTGACGCACTAGTCAACAAAGCGCTCGCTTGGGAAGCAACACGTATCGTGTCTCCATCGTCTGCCAAGTACAGGGGCTTAATGCCCAGAGGATCGCGAGCCAAAAGCATGGCTCGCGATTGATCGTCGTAAAGGACAAATGCGTACATTCCGCGTAAGTGCTCAACACATTGAGGGCCGAACTCTTCATAGAGGTGCAACAGAATCTCAGTATCAGTCTGGGTCCTAATGCGGTGCCCTCGATCTTCGAGACATTGCCGCAATTCTTTGTAGTTGTAGATCTCACCATTCAAGGCCAAGATAAGAGATCCGCCAGCGCCGTTGCATCGATTATGCAGCATCATTGGCTGAGCGCCCTGCTCGCCAAGTCCGATGATGGCTAGACGACGATGGGCCAAGGCCACTTTTCGATCGTCAGAAAACCAGACGCCCGCGCCGTCGGGGCCACGCGCAGTCATCGCGTCGCGAATAGCTAGAACTTCGTCAGGATCGAGACCACGCTCACGATGACCGTATCGAATCATGCCTACCACACCGCACATAGGGCATGGTATCCTCCGCTCCGACTAAAACTCGAGATCCATCGCAAATTGCTCCGGAGGAAAACGGGACAGCACTTGCGGTCCTACCAGGTAACCGGTTCAGTTTGGCCCAGGCGATTGATCGATTGATCCCTGACCCCATGGCTTTTGGGGCTCTACCGATAGATCTCTCCCGACTTGCATTTTGCTCCTTCTCGGGACATGGCCCTCATGCTCATCAATGTTCGTGACGTTGCGAGCGACGCAACATTGACGTATGCAGCAACTGAACCGGGCAATCTCAGTACGAATTAACTCGACATTCGAGACTTTCTCGTATGGCAAAAACGGCGCCATAGCGAGGTGGCACCGACAGCAACTGTTCCCGCTGATTGACCCACCGTCCAGCCGATGCCTGGAGCGAGAATGCCGAAGTGGGGAAGAAGGAACCATGACAGACCTACCGCGACTCCTGCCATGAAGAGATTAAGAAGAGCTGCTGATGAAAGTTTGTTTTGAATTCGCAGCACGCTTATTGCAATGTTTGTGATCGCGTCGGGAATCGCCGCGAACGCCAACAGGATAAGAAGAGTGGAAGCGTGTTTGGCGTATTCCGTACCGAATATTTGGAGGATCCGATACGAAAAAAGGCAGGTGATGAATATCGCGGGTCCCAAAATGAACATAATCAATCGTGCGGAGCGCTTTACATTGTCGGCAATGCTCTCTCCGTGAGACCCCTCCGCGAAGAGAGCGGCCGATATAGCCGGTGACACCATGAAGAAGATCGCCCCGACGCTCCACGTCAGATAGAAATACGCATTGTCCCGAGCAGACGTCCGAATGATAACCAGGATTGGAAGCACGTACGGTACCAAAATGCTTCCAATATTTGCGAATTGGTGGCCAGCCATGGATCGCCACCAACGCAGCACCGACCAGACTCCACCCCGGAAAGTGAAATGAGCTCCGGGTCGGACTCGCGGTATCAAATACCAGGTACCTAACACCAGAGAGATGATCAGACCCGCGTCCCAGGAAGTAATAATCGCGGTTGAATCAACAAGTACTAGTAATGGAACGGCCGCAATCAGGAGAAGACCTTTTAAAAGACCAAATACCAGATTGCGTTGAAGCATTTTGCCGCTACGGCGGCTTGCCACGTAAACAGCGTCGAGCCCGATTGCGGTCGTGGAAGCACTGGCACCTATTACGAAGAGCGTGAACATTTCTGGATGTCGAAGTTCGGCCAGGGTAGGTGATAAATGGGGAAGAAGTAGGCCAGCTGCGGCACCAACACATGCAGCGAAGACGGTCACGGTCACCAAACTGACGGTCACGAAAGCCGACCAAGACTCGTCGTCGTGAATGCTTGGAAGAACCTGAATCATCAGTTGGGCGATTCCGAAGCTGGCGAGAAGCGACGTCAGGGTGAATGCTGCGACGATAGCGGTAGCAATACCGACTTCGCGTGGATTCGAAACTCGGGCGATGATCGTCCAATAAATGAATCCAAGTCCTCCGCTGACCATCGTGGCCGCCATGATGAATCCACTGTTCTTGAACAGCGAAGTCTTCAAGGCTGAGATCATTCGCACGCGATATTCCTTGAAGTCCGGTGTCACGGCGCATCATCCATAAATGGACCGTGTGATTCGCGTGGAGTTCCTTTTGCGATGATCGCTTCTTTGCAACTTTCGACTTTTCCAGGATCGATAGGATGCATCCCAGCGCACGCCAAGGTCACGCTCCGTGAGTTTTAAGATTACATGTCGAGGCGCACTATTTGTATTTCCAGGCGCTCCTCGGTCGCTCAAACGTGGTTCTGAATCCTTGACATCGTTGGGTTCTACTGACTGGCGAGGCACACAGACAGTTTTCAACTGGCGATAGTCTTGGTGTAGGCGGTTTCAATTCGGAGACCGACTGCGGCAAAAGGGAACATGATTGCGCGGTCCCTGCCAGCGGCTCCCATGGGAAGAAGTAGCCCTCGATCTTCGAAGAACCGTTCTAATGCGTCTGTGAGTGCAGAGGGATCGTTGAGAGGCACCAAGACGTCCGTTATTCCCTGACCGACGATGCGCGAGAGATTCCTAACGGCACTCGCCACCACCGCAACTAGACGCTCGCCCCCCGATGGCGAGGTATCGAGTGCGCCTCAACGAAGGTCGGGTTGCCTTTGACGGCATACCCGGGTCCGGGCCGTCTTCGGTTAGGGGCGACATCATCACATTTTACTAGGTGGCGCAGGCTCGACCTTTTGGTAGTACTCGCTGACCCGTGTGCTCACTTCACGCCATGTCGGAAATGTGTAACTGGTATTTGGAAGTCGAGGTGCAAGCAGGGCGCGACGAAGGACGTCCGCGATTTCTGTGTTCTTTAAGCCCAGGTCGACGAATTCGAACATGTCGCCGGCCATGGCTGCCACGTCGCGATGCGCGGGAATGTCACTCACCACAACTCGCGCGCCGGCAACGGCTGCTTCGGCTACTCCTAGCCCAAACGATTCGACCGCCGACAAGCTCATCACTACCGTCGCTGTTTTTTGCCAACTTCTCGCAACGGCATCATCCACGTAGCCCAACATTCGAACGCGGGAGTGGATTCCGAGATCGTTGGCCAAATCATTGATGCGATCTTTCTCGGGGCCAGAACCGATTATGACCATGTCGGCGTCGTAATCGCAGATCGCGAATGCCTCAAGAGCGCGGTCAATGTTCTTGTAACCGTCTAGGCGACCCAGGAGCAAGACAACCGGACGATCCACTTCGAAAGGTTCAGCCTGGCGGATAAGTTCAATGTTGACTCCAGCTCCCACCTTGCGTACTCGAGACGCACTTGTGGGGTAATCACGGATTACCGATTGAACCTCCGCATCAGTCAGGCAGAAAATGAACGAAGACCGCTCAAAGATTCTCTTCGCGAACTTGTCATAGATCAAGTGAAGAAGTCTCGCAGGTAGCGTCTGCCCGCGCCCGTGGTAATAGGGTGAAAACACGATTGGTTGATCGGTGGCTGCACATGCTGCCAACGCAGGGATTGCGTGAAAGCTGTGAACGTGAATGACATCGTACGACGGACCATGATGTCGTAAATAACGCCATAGCCCCGGCGCGATGCGGAACCGACGTGTTCCTGTCCAGTCTCCAAATCTTAGAACCCGAATACCGGGACTAACAACTGACGTGGACCACTCAGCCGCGCGGCCACGAGGACACTGCGTCAGAACGTCAACGACGTAACCCAACGCGCTCAACTCGACAGAGAGGCTCTGAACATAGGATTCGATTCCACCAACCTCTGGCGCGAATCCCGGGGTAACAAGGGCGATCCGCATCATCTACTCAATGAACCTACAACAATGCTCATCAGCGAGCGTGGTCGAAGAAACATGAGGTTATTTGGTGACATCTTCTGCAAAGCCGTGTGCCCGAAATACGTATTGGTCTGGCGGATGCGCCGCCTTCCCGCATGTGCCTTCGATGCATTTGGCGTGCGAGGAGAAGGTCTCTCGATCGCGGAGAAGCACTCATCAGAGTTCGGGGTAAAAGTAGTTAGGGGTTATACCCAGTTCCGGTGACGGTGACTCGTTGGACTCCGTTGCCGTCGTTGCCTTTGAGTAGCCACGTCGCCGTGACGTATCCATTTCTGGTAGGTGAGAACCGAACCGTTTCTTGGACCGAGGTGTTTGGAGCGATGGTGTCCGGTGGGTTGGTATTGGCTAGTTGGGTAAGTGGGTTTGTCAGCGCGATAAAACCGTTTGTTCTTGGTGGCGTAGATCGGATGATTCGCAGAGGGAAGCCTCCCTGGTCACCGAGATCGAATCTCAACGTTGCGCTCGAACCTACCGCGACCTTGCCGAAGTTGAGCACGTCGGGCGCCGTGCTCAGAGTTGCCGGTGGATTCGCCGATCCCGAGAGAGCGATGCCGAAATTTCCCACACTTGTTTCGAGAGTCGCGACACTGTTGGAGACATGGGCGAAGTCACCGGAGGAACTCGGCGGATGGAACACCACATTGAAGGTGAGTGTCCCGCCGTTTGGTTGAATCGTCTGATTGGCGGGAGCGTTCGTCACCGTGAACGGCAATATCGGTGAGGCGAATCCCGTCACGTTGATTGCAGTCGAAGAGACATTCGTGAACGTGATTGGTATCGGCTCTGATGCACGTCCGCCAATGAGTTCGGGGGGGAAGTTAGCTTCATCCGGGGAGATGGTGAATGAAGCGTTGGGCGTCTCACCTTGTCCGGCTAACGTGATCGTTGAGGTGGCTCCGGTGAAGTTGGTTGTGAGCGTTCCTAAGTTTGCGCCAAGCGTGGCCGGATGGAAGGTGATAGGAACGGTAATCGACTGGCCGCTCGATAATGACGCCGGCAAGGAAATACCCGGACCTAGCGCAACGCCCGGCGTGCCCAGGTAGTAGTTGCCAGTTACTGAGAATGACGAGACGGTTGTGGGTGCCGCGGCGGTGAAGGTCGCGGTTTCGGTGACCGACTGTGAGACGATAGTCGCCGGGAAGTTCACGTCGGTGCCCGAGAGGTCGGGAGTTTTCGGCGTGAGTGCGCCAAAGGCCATCAGCCTTTCGTCGCCTGTTCCAACGTAGACGATACCGTTATCGACCCCCGGTTGGGCGAACCTGCTGGAATAAAAAGGCGCTGAGCTCCACACTTCTTCTAGGGAATTCTTTACCGGTATCGGGTCGTAAGCTTGTAGTTGAGAGTCCGCTCCGCTCTCACTGACGTCGTGAATGATCCACACCAGCGCTGAACCCGACTTCGCACCGTTCGACGTAACGATCGGCGAGCTCGAACCGAAACCAAAGACATTACCGCTGTTGGCCGTTGCCCCAGCGAGAGCGAACGACACAGTGCCGTTGGCCTTAACCGTGCGCTTGAACGCGTTAAGGGATCCACCGTTGGCTGCAAAGCCTGCCGTTCCTGCGGTGGGAATATAGACGTAACCACCGTTGCCGGGCCAGACCGCCGGTTTCGCCCACACTCCGCCGTATGGACCCACCTCCGACGGAACGTCATCAGTCCCTTTTGCCCCCTCTTGGTAGCCGCCCAGTTTGTCCTGATTCAGCACATAGAGGATGCCCTGTTTACCGTCAATTAGCAGAACGTTGGGCTCTTGTTTCGTACCCATGCTGGCGGGCAACGCTGCGAGCCCTCCCGATCCGAGATCGCCGTCTCGGGCATTGAGAGCATCTGCGTCGGCGGCAATGAAGAAGTCGATGGGGTGAAGAATTCCTCCAGAAGTACTGAGTTCAATCACGGCTTCACCATAGGTATTCGCGTTCGGATCGTTACCAGGCAACGGTCCCGTCGGATCATCGCCATTGCCCGTGGCGACGAAGATGTCACCTTCGCTGTTAACAACGGGCGGTGAGCCGGACTGCCAGATGCCACCGGCTGGTTGCTTAGCGCCCGTGTCGGGCACATCCTCCTCGGTGGACCACATGGTGGTAATACGCGCGCTCGATTCACTCACCCCCACGAGCCAGCCCTCCCAACTGCCGACGTCGCACATCGAGCCAAAGGTCGCGTAGACAACGCCATTCACAAGAACTAGTCCTGGACGCTGCAACTCATACTGGCCGTTAAACACGGTGCCCGGATCGCCGTCGGCCGAGCCCTGTATCGGTACGCCATCCGCGGGCCAACCGGGCGCGGGATCTCCGCTCTGTACGTTGACAGCTTCCATGAACCACTGGGTCGCGCCATTCGTGCCCGTGTCCTTCGCCGCGACGAAGTAGGCGATGTCGGTAGAAGGATCGATGACCGGTGTTCCCGTTATCCCCAAAGTTTGTCCCACGGCGAGACACCCGATCTGAACTTCAGGGTTGGCGACCGGGCCAAAGTTGTCCTGCCACTCAATGGCCCCAGTTATGGAGTTCAATCCATAGGCGTAGTTGTTTTCCGTCACTGCAAGTACGGTGGATTGGCTGACAAGGGGTTGCGCAAAAATATCGCCATTCACCTGAGTGGCGAAGAGCTCTCCGAAGTCGCCACTCTTGACTTTCGCGGGAGATAAACCGGGTTCGTTGGGATACCAGCCAGTCGCGGAACCGTCTGACGATTGTTGTAACGAGCTCGCTTTTGCGCTCGTCGTCGCGAGAAGCGAAGTAATCGGTACGGCGAACGCGCTCAACGCGACCGTGACACTGACTAGCAGCTTGGTGCGTACTCCAATAGTCCGCCGCACTTTAGAACGAGTGGCTTCAATTGGCATGGCGGAACATTACCAGCACGACAGCCCGAGAACTTGACCGCTAAGGCGCTGTAATCGAAGGGCCGGACGTCGTTGCCGCTACTCCTGAACATCCAACTTTCATCTCCTGGATCCAGAGATCGAGTGAAGCCGCGGTCGAGTCTCCGGTCTGATTGATGAGATCAATGACAAGGTGATGCAAGCACCCCGGTTGGTCGATCGTTCCTTCTATCGAGCCGCTCCAAGTGCCGGACTTAGGCACTGAGACCGGATCCAAGGCAAATGCGCTACCGTCTAGCTCGGCTCTGACGTGATAGAGCGTCTTCGCTCCAGCCCGGTTCTTGACCGTGATTGGGATGACCACTTTCGCTCCGGGCGCCACGGTTACGGTTCCTCCAAGCTTCGCCGTCGCTCCGGTGAAATAGAACTCTGTGTAAGGCACCGGAGTCGCTTTGGGTAAGACCAAGAGGCCCAAAATCAGGACGCCGGCGCAGGTTGCGGTGACGGCGATCACCCAGACTCCCCATCGACGTCCGCCGATGCCGTCCGCGGTCTGAGCCTCCAGCAGGGGTCTTTCTGGTTGTTCACGTTTCCTGCCCATCAAACCTATGGCGAGCATGAGCACGAGAAACGCATCCACTTCAACTACGACGCTCAGTGTTGTGAGGCGGAGCCTGACAACGTATATGAGAAGTGCGCCAAGTGGATAAAAGGCGAGGCTTGTGATGACGCCTAGAGCGAGCGTTGGAGCCAGGTCCCACCGACCACGAAGGGCCCTCAAACCAAACAGTAGGGCGGTGCCCGGCAGAAGTAGTGCCGGCACTAAGACCATCACTGCGCGAACTGCAGGCACTGGCACGAATGATCCGCCAGTAAGTAGTGCGGCCGCAATCAGAAGGACAGTGACTTGGCGACGATAGACAGTCATTATCTACTTCCACATCCCGGCAATAGAGACGTTGCAAGTTGAGGCTTCGCTGGGCATGCGTCCACCTGAGAAAAATCCATGCGGTAGATCCGATAGTGCTGGGTCGAAAAGATCTCGGTGAGCCAAGGCAGGTTACTGAACTTCGCTAAGGCAGCCCGAGGAGGGGGTTTTGTGCGACTTCCATATCCGGGTTCTTCAATATTGAAGTAGTACTTAACTAGCGGCAGTGACTGAAACATTTCTGTGTCGACGACGAGGTAGTGGTATCCCGATGCTTGGAGATCCCGTATCAGCCGCATCGGTGGTGGTTTCGTTGAAAAATATAGGTCCCAAACTGGGAAACCAGGCGAGGCAGGGGCTATCGATTCACCGCCATCGGTTCCAAGCGCGATGCCGGCGTCACGGTCGGCGACGATGTTCAGATCTGGCCCGACGGCTGAACGTAACCAGTTTGCCGTGGTCGCTAACTCAGGTGTGAGGCTCCGGGTATCAGACCCGTAAATGTAAGGCCCGGGAAATCGATACGCGACGGTCGCTTGAACGTGAACGTTCCCCACCAGCACAATTACGAGTATCGAGGAAATGAGAACGGTCGCGCCGACTCGGCCGACTGCGTTACGGTCGAAACGAGGCAACACAAAGCACGCCAGTGCCGCAATTAGGGCCGCGAGGCCAATGTATGTGTCTCCCCAAGAACGGATAGCGGCTTCGCCCTGGGATGTCAGCAAGATCGGTACGGCAGGGAAATACAGCAAGCCGAAAGCCGCGAGTCCGATGAGAACGGGAGAGAGTCTTCTGAGCCCTTTCACTGATTTGAAGGCAAGCGCGGCGAGCGAAATCAAGATCACTATGGTGGCGACCGCTGCAACCTGTTCATATTTTGGTCCCGCGTTGCCAGTGAAGTACGCGGGGGCTGCGGTGTTGTGGAAGATGACCGAAAACAAGTCGCGAATGTCTGGAGCAATGTGCGGGGACAAATAATCGATGGTCCCCGGTGCGACAAAAATGAGCCACGCCGCGGCGCCCGAGATGAACAGTGCGGTGAACAACAAAGTCAGGCGCGAACGGCGTGCCGCATCGACATCGTGACCGCGAAACCAGAACGTGACGACGCTCACCGCAATCAGGGCGACGATGAGAGCGTAGGTAGTTATGTGGTGAGTCACTATGCAACTCGCTCCCACCACAGATGCGAGCACGAGCCACGTCCTCCGCTGATGCCGGGAGGCGATCGAAGTTTGGATCCCAGCCACGCAAACCAGCACCCATATTGCGAAGACGATAGCGAGAGACTCGTAGGAGAACTGGGAGTCGAAAAACATGAATGCCGGATTGACCGAGTAGAAGAGTGCCGCGAGGCCAGCGGCACGACTGGACCCTGTTATCAACTCAACGAGCAAAAAGACTCCAACAAGAGAAATCACATGAAGCAGCCATAGAAACGCGGTCCCTACTTCGAAGGTCGACAGGCCCGTCAGGTTTCGGAGGCTAGCGGTCAGTTCCTCCAATCCCGGAAAGTTCTTAATAATCGGTGTAAGAGAATTGGAAACGAAAGGATGTCCGACTCGGGTTATGACTTGAGCCTGATGCCAATGGATGAGCGCGTCGAAGAACAGCGGAGCTGTCGGGTCCCTTAGGAACATGGGGATGAAAGCAAACAAACCTGCAGCCGTGAGGAGGGCAAGCCTTTCGGCCCGGCTTATGTTCGCCAGGGTGAGTCTGACAGCAATCGGCAAAACGGCCAGAAATTCACCCAGCCAAAAGAGAGTGAACTCGAGTTCCCCAGGTGGCCGCGTGGCCGCAATAGAAAACGACCAGCACAAAAACCAGGTACCCGCCATGAGGCCGATGGCGGACACAATCATGCCAAACGAGATGCTTCGGACTGGCGAGCGAGTGCTCTTGGCTCCTTCCGAGGGAGGGTAAGTCCCGGCGGGCAGCGTCACGCGCGACGTGCGAGACAGTCGAAGAGGGATCTCGCCTCGGACTTCAAAATCACAGGAGACTCACCATTGGCATTTTGGGCTGACTTCCGAACCCGCAGGCTGAGGCTGCGGGACCGTTCGGCATCGACTCAGAGTTATGCGGGCGCGTCATCGGGTACGACTTTCTCCCGCCTCGACGTCCGACAGACGGATTGCGCTGGAGCGTCCGACTCCGACTCCGACTCCGACATAATCAAATCTCGCGTTTCGGGCGTCTTCAATGCTTATGATGTTGCGCGCGTCGACTATTGATCGATGCGACATCAATCCTCCGATGGTTGCGAGATCAACGAGCGAAAAATCGGGCCACTCGGTAGCCACGAGAAGGACGTCTGCATCTACACACGCATCTTCCTTCGATTGAACTAGTTCGATTCCGATCAACGAGTCTTTTTCAATCGCCGGGTCGTAAGCGCGAATGATTGCACCCCGTTCTTGGAGGGCTGTCACAATATTTAGTGCAGGGGAATTTCTGAGGTCGTTCGTTCCGGCTTTGAACGCCAGGCCCCACACTGCAACCACTTTGTCGGTTACGTTTCCGCCAACCGCGGCCGCCACCTTCTCGACAATTCTTTCGGTGTGTCCGGAGTTGGCGCTAACCACCGTCTTTATTAACGTGATGTCGCAGCCGACCGTCTCTGCCATGTGGATCAGGGCCTCCGTGTCTTTTGGAAAACACGACCCTCCCCAACCCGGTCCGGCATTCAGAAACGCAGTTCCAATTCGATGATCCGTACCCATACCAGCGGCAACCGTTCGAATGTCTGCACCTACGGCCTCGCAGAGTTCAGCCATCGTGTTGATGAATGTGAGTCGAGTTGCTAAATATGCGTTACACGCGTACTTGATCAACTCGGCACTGAAAGTGTCGGTGACAATGCACTTGTGGTCTGTCGGTTCTCCGTACAATTCCGCCACCCGAAGGCCGCCTTCTGGGGATTCGGAACCAATGACAATGCGATCTGGTTGAAGAAAGTCCAAAACGGCTGAACCTTCAGACAGAAACTCCGGATTCGATACCACTTCGACGTCGTGCCGATTCAAAATATCGCGGACCCTATGGGCGGTGCCTACCGGCACAGTTGACTTATTAATCACTATCGAGTTCCGAGTAAGGTGCGGCCCAATTTCTCTTGCCACCGCGAGCGTTGCGGTTATGTCAGGGCTTCCATCGCGCCCCTGCGGCGTCGGGAGGCAAAGGAAAACAAACTCTGCGTCCGAGACCGCTTCCAGATTGCTGGTGGTGAATTTCAGCCGACCCTTTGCAACCATTTCTAGGATCAAATCGGTCAGGCCGTCTTCAACGATCGAAACAACTCCGGACGACAGTTGATCTATCTTCGACTCTGCTATATCGGAGCAAACTACCTCATGATGCATAAAGGCGAGGCCCGCCGCCACGGTGAGTCCCACGTAACCAGATCCAAGAACCGCGATGCGACGAGGACTATCCATTCGTGGCAACTCTCTCAGTCGACGGGGCTTTGAGACGGGTCTCAATTTCGCGTTTTATGTTGGAGCCTCGAAGGAAAACCGAGATCATCCTCCTACCTCTCACTTTGGCCCCTGCGAGGCTAAGAATCCTTTCACAGTGTCCCACCGTTGTCAATACGTTGTATTTCCGTAGTGTTTGAACTGGAATAAGGAAAATCTGAGCAGTGACACTGATTTCAGTCGTCACTCAACCCGATATCGGAAGTCGACTTGAGGAGCCGAACTCTCTCGAGGCGCTCAGGAATACCTAAGGCTCTCCCAATATTTGAAGATCCGCGTTCGCGGACTCTTCATCGTTCATGATGTGGTTCGATTCTGTCTGGCATGCCGTTCTACTACTTCGACCATCACTTCGTCGAGCTGAGTAGCAACCACTCCGACCGTGAACTGTGCGGACTTCGTACGCCCGTTTTCGCCGAGCATCTGCGCGTACGAGGGGTCCAGAATCAATCGATCAATCGCTTGGGCTAAGCCCACCGGGTCACCTGGTGGGACTGTTAGCCCCGTCCTGCCATCCTCGACTACGTCAACCAAACCTCCAACGCGCGTCGCCACGACCGCCTTGCCCATAGTGGCCGCCTCGATAGCAACTTGTCCAAATGGCTCCGGCCATCGAGATGGCACAACCCCAAACGCGCATCGGGCCCACGATGCCATCACCTGCTCGTGGGGCACATTCTCTACAACCGTGACGCCGACCGGCCACTCTCTGGGCTGATCTGATGTCGGCGTCCCAAGAACAACCAATGGAGGAGGGTTGACAATTCTCTTATACGCATCGATCAAATCGAAGGTGCCCTTGTGACGACCAAGAGATCCCACGTAAAGGACGAAACCGTCTTCATCGGGTAAAAATCCCGGACGTGGCGTAGAGTCCGCCTCCCTCACTAGGTCGTTCGAAACAAAGGTTGGAATCACACGGACGGGAACTGATAATCCGAGGGTGCGTTCCGCCGAGCGAGCGACGAATGTTGAGATTGCGGTGACCATATCGATTCGTTGATTGAGCACTCGCCCTGTAACTCGGTGCCCGAGTGTGATTGTCGATCCTTTGATTAGACCGTATTGAGGCGATGCACAAGGTAAACAATGTCCAAAAGACGCACCCGGACAGGGCTCACCATCCTGCCTGTAGACGAGCGTACGCTTCGGGCACTCCAAGCCATAGTCATGTTGAGTCCATACCATGGGCGGATGCTTCTTCGTCTTGAACACTAGATAGCTGTAAGCAATCCAATTGTGAGCATGAACAACATCCGGTCGAAACTCAGAAATTATACGAGAGAGTTGCCTTGCAACAATAGGATCCGGAACCGGGGGGTGGAATGGCTTTTCCGAATTTGCGTGCGCCCCTTTGACTCGAGAGGCTCCAGACGTAACTCGGTGAATATGAAATCCTTTCGGGTCAATGCTGACACTTGGCACTCCAGTCGTGGAGATGGTGACGACACCGATGTCATGTCCTCGATCGACTCTTTCGCGCGCTAAACCCTGAACGTGGCGCTCCAATCCGCCAATGCTAGGAGGATAGAGATCGGTTATATGGAGGATTCTCACTGAGAATTGGCCTCGCCAACGACTTGCGGTCGTCTGCGGAGAATTGAACAACCGATCACAAAGCGGGGAGTCCTACAAACTACAGACCGACTCCATTGAAGCCCCGTCTGGCTAGGGTCTGCCAAGATCTTCCGAGCGCGACAAGAGCGGTAAGTAAATCGATGATCGCAGCACCTCAAAGTTGAGTCCTGACACGATATCGAGCGATGGCTGCACTGGGCTGCAATATCAGGAAAGGGGGACATAGTCAAGATGTCCAAGAGAGTAGTACCGTGCGCTGCATGGTTTTGCTCCAGTTGCACACAGATAAAGTGCCCGATCGGACGGCCCACGCTGCTACGAGACTGCCCTCCGTAGATTCCCAGATGGAGGGAGTCTGGGGCAGACGCGATGCACAACCAATGCCTACGATGGTGGAAATGTCCACCGTGGGAGCGATCATATGGTGAACAAGGGGCTTATCGCCGGTATCTTCACCGGTCTTAGTTTGATTACCTGTCAAGCGTTGTCGCAACCAGTTGCTTCGGCTCAAAATTCACACGCAATTAGCGTTATTCCCTCAGCCCAAAAACTTTCAAAGTTGGTGCAAGCCGCGGCAAAAGTTGAGGCTCTACCGAATCTGGTAGTTCCTTTGAGCAAATTGATCTCGGACTTTCCAATAGGAACGAATGCACCAGATGCAAGATGCCTGTACCCAGCAAGCAACAGTAATTTTGGACCACGTCCAGCTTGCGATTTCGGTGACCTTTCCTCAGACAGGACATTGGTGCTTTTTGGCGATTCCAACGCGTTGATGTGGCTCCCAGCCTTCATCACTTTGGGCGATAAGTACTCATTTCGGGTGAAGGTTCTTAGTCTCGCGAGTTGTAATTTTGCCGACGTTCCAATGTG
This sequence comes from Acidimicrobiales bacterium, assembly GCA_049790955.1. Lineage (GTDB taxonomy): Bacteria > Actinomycetota > Acidimicrobiia > Acidimicrobiales > RAAP-2 > RAAP-2. The sequence goes on along the minus strand of JBAQZL010000060.1, from coordinate 20,760 downwards.
GAATGGTGGGAGTGACGTGCCCGGAGTCGCCTGCACGAAATTTCACCAGTGGGCGATGCAGCAGATCAAATCAATACATCCCTTTGCAACTGTTCTTGTCAATCTGGGTGCTATTCCTGAATTCACCTATCAGCACACGCTTATACCTGATGCTGTTTTTGCTAGCGCGATAGTGGAAACGATTAAAACGGTCGTCTCAGAGAGCGGGTCGACAATTGTTTTGGGAACGCCACCCTATCCTCTGACTTACGTTGACCCTGCTTCTTGCCTAGCGATTCATTCGAGCAACATCCGAGTCTGCTCAACGCTTCCAGATCAGGCTGGCCAGTATCAGCAGACGTTGCCGACGATGAAGAGTTCGGTTGCCAAGGCGGGAGCGAAGTTCATTAATGTTGTGCCGTGGTTCTGCACGATGACCGTCTGCCCGATAGTAATTAACGATACCGCTGTCTATTATGACCAATATCACATCACGTCACATTTTGCGGAAGAGCTCTCCACGGTTCTTGGTAATGCTCTAGTGTCCTACGGCGCGAAGTTGACGGGATAGTAGGTACATAGCTTCGCGGGCAACCTCCGTTTAATCACTAGTGAAACAGGTTTACAAACTCCTCATTCGAGTTAGGAGCTGACTTACCTGACGGTACGGCCCACGATGTTGCAAGATTGCCATCCGTGGGATCCCAGATGGAGACGTAGCCATTCGGTGAGTTCGCTGAAACCCACGCAACGATACGCGAAATGAAGTCTGGATCGTCACGGCCGCCGCCACTTTCGCTCACGGCGGCGGGCCCCAGGCCAAACTCGGGAATGCATAAGGGTTTTCCAGTTGTAGCAGAGAAACTTGCCAACCAGTTTAGTCCGTAACTCATCGTAAGATAGTTATTCCAGGTGGTCGAATTGATTCCAGACTCGGTGTCATATACATCCATGCCAACGTAGTTAACATAGGCCGAGCCTGGATAGTAATTCTCGAGCGCAGATGAGCCCCAATTGTTTCCCATATTAGGACTCCATATAAACCGGAGCCCGGGAATTAATGCTCGCATCGCCGTCACAATATTTCGCCAGTAAGTAACGAAGTTGTTCTCTTGGCCTGCGGGAGCCGACCAGTATGCCCAATTGCCGTTAAATTCCCATCCCAATCGAATCATGCAGTTTTTGGAGTTCCAGCCGGCTGCAGAGAGATTTGTAGCAAGCGTTGTGAAGTATGCATCGTACGTGCCTGATGCACCAGCCGCCAACGTATAGGGTCCCCCACCGGAAGCTGGGTTTGGCAGCATCGGGAGGGACCACACCATTGTGTATGGGTTTGAAGGCGACCACAACGTCGTAAGTGGTGGAGCGCCGACTCCTGGCATCCAATCGGCGTCGCCGGAACTAATGGTTGCCCAACTCCAACTGCTAATGAAGTCCGCTACATACGCCGGGTCGTGGCCAAGCATCGCTGCGACCTTTTTGACTCCGGCGACATTGCCCGGCCCAGCATAGAGTCCGAAAGGGACCTGCCCAGTGGGCGGGTCAGTTGAAGCAACAGTCGTATTCGTCGCACGGGCGGATCTGCCCTGCTGCTCTACAACCGTCTTGGCAGATTGTTCAGTCTTGTGATTCGCCGTTGCTAGGGAGAACGTGAAACGCCTCGGCTTGGTAGACGGATTGCTCGGAATCCGCGCCACTCTGCTCAGATTGGCCGCACACTTCACCGTGGCGCTGAATCCACGGATACCGGAGCTAGGCGACCACGCGCATACCTTGTCGTTCTTTTTTACCGTGGCTCGGAGCGTGATCAATCCACCCCCCGCGCTCACGCGTGGGCGGCTCGCAGTGACCACAATTGGCCTCGAAGTCTGCGAGGGGGCGGTTGCTGAGCCTGCTAGGGACACAACTGAGAGCGATACCAGACTCAGGCACACCGTTGCCATTGCCACACGAAAACTGAGTGTCTGAGGTGTGGAATACCCCGTGCCCTTGCTCATGACACATAAGTTCGCAGTCTCAGATCACTTCGCTATTGACTTTGCATCAACAATGAATCAAATCTGCTGTTTCACTAGGTCCCCAGATGGGTGGGCGACTTACATCGCCGGCTTGCACACTTTTCCGAGAGATTCGGCGATGACGAGAAACACTTTTATTTCTAAACTCTGATTCGAATATCAGATTCGAGCGACGGTTGCAGCAGTAATCGGGTTACATATCTGTCCACGAAGTTTCATCGCTCGAACCGTGTAAACGTCCGTTTCCCCGTCAAGTACCGCAAAGTGAACTTCTGGATAGTCAGAACGCGATCGATCCTGTTTGACAACGTACGATCAACTGCAGTAAAACCGACTGCGCAGGGGCTGATGGGAGAAAGTTTTGTCTGACTCGCCATTTGCCTTAGGGAACGTCCAATACTCTTGCGGCCCGCTGTCAGGAGACTCCTCCAGGTGTGTTTTCGGGCCGCTTATCGCGGATTGTTAGCTAGAAAGTGAAAGCGATAATTCTTGTCGGCGGTGTCGGAAGCAGGATGAGACCTTTGACGTACGAACGGCCAAAGCAGATGTTGCCGATCTTGGGTGTACCGATGATCGAATACGTCCTCGAGTGGTTGCTTCTTCATGGAGTTACCGAGGCCGTTCTGTCCCTTGGATACATGCCGGATAGATTCGTCCAGGCTTATCCGGAAGGTGTAATTGCAGGAGTAAAAGTCACGTATGCGGTCGAAGACGAACCTCTTGACACTGGAGGCGCAATTCGGTTTGCAGCGGACCACGCGAATATCAACGACACATTCCTCGTTGTAAACGGCGACGTGCTCACCGATCTAAATGTGACGGAGTTGCTCGCATTCCACAAGGATCGCAGCGCCGAGGCGACCATCGCACTGCATCCCGTCGAGGACCCCTCGCGCTATGGCGTCGTTCCCACGACATTTAGCGGTCGAGTCATTTCCTTCGTCGAAAAGCCCGCTCGTGAGGAGGCGACGACAAATTTGATTAACGCTGGCACATATGTTTTCGAGCCAAGCGTTCTCGATCAAATTGCGCGCACCGGGCGCGTAAGCATTGAGAGGGAGACGTTTCCAACTCTCGCGGCGGCAGAGACGCTGTATGCAATGCCGGATCACGGCTACTGGATGGACGCGGGAACACCGCTCGCGTTCATCGAAGCCAATACCTTTATGGCGAGTAAGCATCGAAGAGATCGAGCGTCCGCGGTTGCGACTGAGGGATCCTGGATACACGATTCGTCGTCAGTAGATCCGAGCTCCACACTGATCGGCTCCGTGATTGATAGAAGTTGCATCATCGGAGCCAACGTAACTCTGGACAATGTTGTGCTCCTTCCTGGTGCGGAAATTCACGACGGTGCCAAGGTGAGGTCTTCAATCATCGGCCCCGGCGCGGTCGTGGGTAGCGACTCGAGTCTTGGGGCTACGTGTGTTGTCGGCGCAAACGTCCAAGTGGGGAGTCGATCTGAACTCTCGGGTGATGTTCGTCTTGGAGTCTGAGCAGGAATGCTCAAGACGGTCTACGGCGGGGCGCAACAATGAGGACTCTCAAGATCACAGCAACTGCGATTGGAACAGCCGTAGTACTCCTGGCCCTGGCAGCCACCCCAGGAGCAACCGTGGCCTTCGCTTCAACCGACGCGAGCGTGACGTCAACTCACGTAACATCGGGAGCCCCCATCACTGCCGGCCCATCGCGTAGCGAATGTCTTACGCCAGACTTTGTGGACACAGGGCTCGCAGCTCTTCAAGCAGCTGTCTCAAGTTTCGATTCTCTAACGAACTCGACCATAACGTGCGTTTCGGCGTACCTGAATGGTGCGACGGCGTGGACGGACTGGGAAGATCCGTGGATCACGAACCCCACGTACGGGTACACATCGTGGGTTGCTGAAGCGCCGCAAACCCGCCAGCTCGTCTTGGCAGTGGACTTAATACCTCTCAGCCTCGAAGATGAAAGTGATCCCTTGAGTTGGGAGCAGTCCTGCGCCGCGGGCGACTTCGATTCCTACGCCACCGAACTCGGCGCGAACCTTGTCGCCGCTGGTCTGCAGAACTCAGTTATTCGCCTCGGCGCGGAAATGAACGGTACGTGGGAGTCGGACTTCATTGGCACTACTACTCAAGAGCAGAATCTGTGGGCCACGTGCTTTGCCAATGAAGTAACCGCGATGCGTCAAGCGCCAGGGGAGAACTTCCTCATTGACTGGGATACCAACGCCTGTAAGGGGCCCTACCCGTACGCGAACTACTACCCCGGTAATGCGTACGTCGACATCGTTGGCCTCGACCTTTACGACGTCGATTGCACCACTCCAAACACGTCAGTTACTTTTTCGCAACTCTCCAGTGAGACATACGGGCTCACAGATTTTGAGGAGTTCGCCGCGGCCCAAGGAAAACCCATGAGCTTTCCGGAATGGGGACTGTCGACAGTCCCGTCCGGGGACGATCCCGCGTACATCAACGGGATGGCGTCAACCGTCGCCAGCCAAGACTTCGCCTTCGAAACCTATTTCGATGGGGCGGGAGGTACCAACTCCAAAGCTGAGGCACTGGGATCAAGTACGCCGCTGTCCCTCACCACGTATCAAGACTGGTTCGGCCCGCCGACGACAATTTCGGGAGTCGTGACCGCGGCCGGCGGCGGCGACCTCGGAGGTATCTGCGCGGAAGCGTTCCTCAACGGCACAGAAGTTGCCACCTCATCTACTGCGGCCGACGGCACATATACGATCTCCGGGCTTGCACCTGGCAGTTATTACACTGAGTTTTTCGCTGGGACCTGTGGGGGCGGTAATTACGCAACGCAGTGGTACAACAGCACATTGACGGGCACTCCCATTTTTGCGGACGCGCTTGCTGTGTCTACCTCAGTGGCGTCTCCGGCCACCAACATCAATGCTGAGATGATCCCCGGTGCAAAAATCGCCGGAACGGTGACCGCCGCTGTCGGCGGATCTGATGTCGCGGGGGTCTGCTTGTCGGTGACTTCCACTGATGGCGGAATTGGCGGTTCCGCGACGACGGCAGCCAATGGTACCTACACAGTTTCCGAATTGGCGGCTGGTTCCTACGATGTTGACGCGGACCCCACCTGCGGAGGTACGGTCACGACGCCGTATGCCTCACCGCAGCCGACGTCCGACCCGGTGGTGGTCACTGCGGGAGGGACGTCAACCCATAACACAGGCCTAGTCCTGCCCGGGTCGATCGTCGACGTCATCTCGACGAGCACCAGCGCGCCAACCAACGCCATAGTCGGAGGCGCTACCTACTCGCCGAGTGCAACTGCGACCTCGGGTGACAACGTCGCGATAACCCTCGACGGCGCGTCGACCGGCTGTGCAATCAATACGGGCGTGGTGAGCTTCACGGTGGTCGGCACCTGCATCGTCGACTTCAATGATCCGAGCTCCGGGCCGAGCGACGCGTACGCATCGGCCGTTCAGGTCCAGCAGACCTTCAACGTCGGCGCGTCACCCGGTGGCGGAAGTGGCGGCGGTGGCGGAAGTCCCCCAAGCCCTCCCGTTACCACCACGCCGATTCCACCGGTGACGACACCTCCTACCGTGACGCCACCCGCGCCCGCGGCGTCGATCCCCACGCCGAGAGAGGTCACCTACACGAGAGACTCGACGGTCCTCTCACTTAGAGCGAGGGAAGTTCTTAGCGCCCTTGTCAAGAAACTCTCTCCTGGGAGTTCCGTGACAATCATTGGTTATGCGCATGACGACAAGTCACTCGCGCGAGGAAGGGCCGATGCCGTGGAGAACTTTTTGGTGGGACAAGTTTCGGTTCATGTCTCCATCAAGGTCATCACCACGTCGACCGTCGACAAGGTGATGGTGATCACGACCAGATTGTAAGTTTCGGCTCAGGACACCTCGTCGTCCGAGGCGGGAGGGGCTTTGGCGATTCGGCGCTGTCTGATGACCACGCTGAGAGCAACGAGTATCAAGACAAACCCGGCGACCAATAAGACAACTCCTCGATGATTCTGGTACGCCACCGCGCCGTACCCGAGCAGGGGGAGCGACCAGCGCACCTTATATACAGAGCCACGGATTGTCAGAGTCCATGGGTCAGGAACGGGGTTGGCGTCTCCTTGAGTCTTAATCAGGAGTTGTCCGTTCGGGCCCTTGGTCATTTGGACGATGCGATGAACCATCTCTTCCGAGGGCTTGTTGGGATTGTGGAAAATGATGACGTCGCGAACGGCGAGTTCGCTCACGGGTATGCGTTGGCTGATCACAGCGCCGCCCACGGTGAAACCGGGTCGCATGCTCCCCGACAGCACCGGATTTACAGCCCACGATCCTTGTGCTAGTGCCCAGGCGCCGATTCCTACGCTGCCAAGTATTGCCAGGACGAACGCCATCGCCAGGGCCTTCTTTGTCCACAGTCCGATCGCGCGCATCTTCGAGCCCAGCGTGGTTTTGCGCCGGTGGCTTCTCGGCTTCGCAAGCGGCGTGACGGCCTCCATCGGCGATAACTCTTCTCGCGAGATCGGATCCTCCGTCTCGATTAATACGTCAAGGTCGGAATCCTCCATTGGCGTCCATCCAAGGTTGGTCATAACCATGCGAGGAGATCTCCGTTCGTAATTTTGGATCCTGGTGCGCCACCGTCAGTGAGGAGTGTTTCGCGGCGAGCCCTAGAAACTGCGTCGTTCATTGGTGAACCTTTCGTGGGTGAGTCCGTTTGGTTTGTAGTGCGTGATTCAGACGAAGTGGGCGAGTAGACCGCCACTTCAGTGCAGATGTTCTCGTTGCCCTGCACTGAAGTGGCAAGTCCCTGTCTCTCGGAATGGAACGAGAGGGCAGTTACTCGTACTGCAGAAGGGCGGGGCGACGGGGCTTTTGGTCCCTTCCCCGTCGCCTCACCCATCGATTACGCCGTGAACGTGAACGTGAACGTCGGGTCGATGCTTTGGCCCATCGCAGCGTTCGTCAACGACAGCGCGGCCGGGTTGGAGCCCGTGATACCTGTCCAATATGGGGTCGTCACGGCGCCACACTGGCTGGATCCATTGCCCGCGTAGATGGTCACGTAATCAATGAGCTGATTACCGGCCGCCTGGCTGACGGGGATCGAGTCGTGGAACGACAGTGACGACGCGCCCGACAACAGCCCGTTGTACAGGACGTTGTTGTTCGAGTCCGTCAAGCACAAGTACGACTCGCTGGCCAGCGTGTTCGGCCCGTCAGCATTGGTAATCCCCAAGGTGGTGTAGAACGCCGGCAGCGTTCCCACGTTGGTGAGCACCAATTCCTCAGGACCCGTCGTGAACGACGACCCATTGTTCGCGCTGGATGTCAGCGTGATGTTGGCGCAGTTTGCCGCATAGGTCAAGCAGGCGGGGTCACTCGGCGACGAGGCGACGACGGCCAGCGTTCCAGTGGAAATCACCTGGTTGGCTGCCGGGTCGACGCTGAACGTCGCGTGCGTGCCCATCCCGATGAGGCCGAGCCCGGCAACACTGAGTGCTCCCGTAGCTAGAACGCTCTTGAACGATAAAAACTTCATATTTGGTCTCCCCTGTAATTGATTGGATGTACTGGGTGAAGCAGGCGGTGGATTCGCCATTCGCTCCCCACGGGTCGGGCGACCAAACATGGCCCGTGGATCAACGCGTCAGCCCTTACTGCCATTGCCAGCGACCTCCCCGAAGGAATGCCGCCACTGGTACGGGTCGGCGAACTGGGCCCGCGAGGACCCGACGACGACGACGTAACACTTGGTAGGGCTGACGGTGCAAGGTAGGGAATGACGGCACGGAGCCACTCACTTCAAAGGAAGGAGCTGGCTCGCACAAGGGGGATGAAATCCCCAAAGGGCTGGAAGGCGTCGACGACGCCATGTCGGATGAAGTGGTGGCAGACGCCAGGCAACGAACTAACACGCCGCGACGGACGCGCGAGGCAGCCCGACAACGATCGAAGTTCTTCGCAAAGGCCTTGGCCGACACTTCTGTCCCCCATCAGCCCTTGCGGTTAGAGACAATTGCACAGTTGTCATGCCGTTGTCAAATGGAAGTTCTTCTGTTGTGCAAAATGGGAACTTTTCAGGGCCGTGACCGGTCAATTTGCGGCCGAATGGGCTCGAAAGTCGATTGAAGCCCTCTCTGAAGCCCTCGGCTGGACCTCGAAAAAGTGGCGTTACGTGACGGTGGCTTCCACGGCGACCAAGTTTCCAACGCGCGACTCAGAGGCGAAGTCGTATTGAGAGAGTCGGGCCCGTGGACCAATTCGGTGCATGCTCTCTTGCGATATCTCGGTGATGTCGGTTCACGAAGTACGTTGAAGTCTTCGGGACGGGATTTGCTGAGGATGGCCGTGAAACCTTGTCGTCTTCCCCGGCGGCAACGTCAATCCTGGACCGAGGTTTGCGATCTTGGGCATCGGTATCGTTCTGGCCGAATTCCACCGAGATTGGACGTCGCTTCCTCCGCCCGGAGAAGCGAAACGGCGTCCCTGCCCGTCACGTGACTTGCCCGGAGGTCATCCGACATTCGGGCAAGTCAATTACTTCTATGTCTCTCAATACTGGCCTATGGGATGTAGAGCGAAACGATCTCGCGTTTCGTTTCTCCGGCACTCGTCAACGTCAGCGTGCAAGTGAATCGGCGACCGTTGGTCGAGTTGAGTAGTTTTACGCCCGTCGCGTTTAAGTGAATGCTGAGTTGGCGTTGAGTGCCTGTTGCCTGAGCGTACCTGGCAATTCCGATGACCACCACCTTCGACTTTACGGACTTCGTGATTTCGACCTTACCGACGCACCTTGCAAGGGCGCAGTGAAGCGTCGTGCGTACCTTGTCGCCTGCCGTCAAGGTGACGCCCAAGACAGAAATCGACGGCTTGGGCGGGTTTGTCGTCGTAGTCGTAGGGGTCGTGGTCGTAGTCGTCGTTGTCGTTGTGGTGGCTGGAGCTGGTGGCGGCGACGTCGTTGTCGTGGTTGTCTCAAGGTCCGAAGGATCAGAGGTGCCATTACCAGTGTCATTGGTCCATGTGTTCGTTGTAGCTGATGGCGCGCCGTCGAAATAATCGTATTCGCCTGGGGTGTAACTGTCCGGCGTGTACCCCTCGGAGTCAGTGTCGCTAGTGACGTTGTCGCTTATTAATCCATACGTGGCGCCGGCAGATACGTTAATTCCATATATTCGTGAATCCGAAAGAGTGTTACCCGAAACGGTGAAGTCCGTCGGACCTGTTGGAGCCGCGCACAAGGTGTCCGTGTCTAGCGTGTTTCCGGACGATTGCACGTCGATGTCATATACAAAGCCAGAGATGGTATTGCCCGAGATAGTTTGATTGCCGCAGCCGTCACCATACACATCCTCGACTTTGATGCCGGACTTTGGATTCGTTGTGTCTGGCACGGAGCCCGAGTCGCTGAACATCCCGCCACCATTCAAGGTGTTGTTTGTGATCGTGGTTGCCTGGTCAAAACCCGGGAAAGATATCGCGCTGTATTCAGCGTCATCCGCGCCGGTACCGTTGTTCAGCGGGTAAGTAACGGTGTTACCCGTGACAAGTGCGCCAGTGGTGTCGTCCATCTCGAGGCCGTTGTTCTCGTAGCCCTGGTCTTGTACGAACACATTGCCCTCAACCACGTCATTGGCGTCAAGAGCGGTGGTGTCAGCGTTGGTCTCGTAGTTCTCGTCTTCAATGAACCCGCCCAGGCCGAAATGTATGGTTCCGACTTGATCCGAGCCCGCGCCCGTGTTAACGAACAGGTTGTTGCTGATCGTGACGTTGGACTCACCTTGGTCGCCAGGGACGCCGCCCCCAACACCGCCGATCAAACTCTGCACGTCAATGGACGTCCCGCATGGGTGCCCGCCGCATTGCGTCATATTCGAGGCGACGGCGTTGTTTTCGTAGAAGGTCAAGCCGCTGATTGTCACATCTGCAGATGACTGCACCAAAATTCCCGCACCATTTGCAAATTCTGATTGTGTCGTCGAGTCAACCGAGCTGGACGTGTCAGATCCTGAAGGAGGCGAGTCCCAGTTGTAGCCGTCGATTGTGATACCTAGGCCCGACGGGATATCCACTTGTCCATTCGGATAGGCGGTCATGTCATAGAGGCCCGCACACACGTAGATGGTTTGTCCGTTCGTCGCGGCCGCCACAGCCGCTTCGAGACTCGTGAATGTGGACGCTGAGGGAAATGCAGTTGCAAGGCTCGTCGGGCAACCGACAGCGCTGAGAGAAGCGGTAGCAGCCACCACCTCGTTGACCGTCCCGGGCAGCGTCCCTGCCGCGCTCGCATCCGAGATTTCGAAAGTGAGTCCGAGAGCCAACAAGGAAATGGCAGTCGCACCGACAGCCAACATGTGGGGAATACGTCGCATGGTCCTCGCTTCGATTTGGTTCATAGGAACCCATCTTGCCTTCAGAGCAGCGCAAATGCGGGCGAGTTCGTCAACAGTTACCTTAAAAAAGGCACATCTGGCGATCTCGAGACGACGCCCGCGGATCCGCGACGTGGCGCGACTCAATCGAGGTCGGCGAAATGTACCGATTTGAAGTCGCTCCAACGCATCACAGGTGCCATCACCATCTGATAGCATATTTGTATGGCATCTGCACGGACGACATTCACTATGGATGAAGATCTCGCCGAGCGCGCTCGCGAACTCGGTGTGAACATCTCGGCTGCGGCCCGGAAAGGGGTAACCGAAGCCGTTCGAGCTGCCCTTGAGAGGGCCGACCGAGAGGCGTACGCGAAACATCCCGAGAGCGTTGACGCCTTCTGGACAGAAGTCGAAGCGTGGGGTCAGCCGTGAGGCGAGGCGAGATTTGGCTGGCTGAGGTCGGCCAGAAGCACCGACCGGTTTTGTTGCTCACTCGATCGGAAGTAATTGACGTAAGGGCACTCGCAACCGTCGCCGAGATTTCCACGTCGATACGGGGCCTAGCGGCCGAAGTCGACTTCGACTACGACGACGCAGGCATCAACCAACCTTCGGTCATCAATTGCGACGGCCTTCACACCGTTCTGCAGAGCTCTCTCACGGGGCCACTCGGTCGTGTTGACGACGAAGTCATGCGTAGAGTCTGTACGGCCATCAACTATGCCGTCGGTTGCTGATAAGACGAGAACGCGACTAGTGAACTCGAGACGAGGTCGACGTACCCACTGATGCTTGGGCAAGTAATAGGGACACAGTGCTCAACCATGGTTAACAGAAAGCGCTTGAAACCATTGCTCTTTCAATGAAAGTAATTTGACCTGGGCTCCAAATAGTGGACCACTTTTTCTGACAGTGTGGCCGTGTGCCGCCAGGAGGTGGAGCTTGAGTTGGTTCAAAAGAATTCTGATATTCGTACTTGACAACTAGTGTCAAATATGTCAAGATTGTCAACATGACTTCAAAGGAACTTAAGCCGATCCAAAGCGCTGGCACGGCGCGCCGGGATGAGATCGTCGACGCCGCGACCCCTGTCTTTCTGCGCTTCGGATATAAGAAAACCTCGATGGAATCAGTCGCCGCTGCAGCTGGCATCTCCAGGCAGGCTCTTTACTTGCACTTCCCGAACAAGGAGAGCATCTTCAGCGCTGTAGTGGATGGGCTCGGCCAGTTAACCGGTCGTGTTGCCCACGTCGCCTTGTGGCGCGCAGGGCTAACTCTCGATCAGCAGTTGCTGGCCGTGTTCGATGAAACAATGCCGCGTGAGTCTCCGGAACTCCTGGCCGAACTGCTGGTCACCGCGAAGGAATTGGTCCCAGATTCGGTCGCAGATATCGACGCCCAGATGGTCGCTGAGATCAGTACTCGGCTGCACGTCGCTTTGGTGAACATGGAGTGGGCAGTGCCTGGCGTATCGGTCGAAGAAGCGGCCCAAATTCTTCAAGCAACGTCGTACGGACTAAAGCAGCAGAGCGGCAATCGCGTCGACTACCTGAGCGGAATGAAGTCGGCGATCAGCCTCGTCTTGAAGGCAGGCGGTCTTCTGCCGCCAACTATCCACCATGAAAACAAGGAGAAACAGAAATGAACAAACCAATCCTCATCACCGGCGCAACTTCCGGCATAGGACAAGCAACAACGCTCGCGCTGAGCGCCGGTGGCTACGACGTCTTCGCCACTTACCGTGATCCCCGAGATCGAGCCGCTCTTGCGGAGCTCCCGGGAGTGCATCCGGTGCAGCTTGACGTGAGCGATCCCGTCCAGATCCGCCAGGCCATCTCGGAAATCGACGACATACTTGGGAGCGCTGGGCTATTTGCCGTGATCAACAATGCCGGCATCACGTACACTTCCCCCTTTGAGTTCGCGCATCCCGATCGAGTGCAGAAAGTCGTCGACATCAACTTGATGGCCCCGTATCTTGTGACTCAGGCCTGCCTACCAATGCTCCGTCGTCACAATGAATCCAGCGCGGTAAAGGCTCGCGTCATCAATGTTGCATCGTGGGCTGGCCAGATGGCCTCGCCCTTCATTGGCTTCTACAACGCGACCAAGTACGGTTTGATTGGCCTGACCGAGTCGATGTATTACGACCTTGGCCTGCTCGATATCCATGTCGTGCTTGCCGTTCCAGGCGTTACCAAGACTGCTCTCCTCGGCAAAACAACCGACGGCGCTCTGGCGAGTCTGGACTTTGCTCCGGTAGGTGATCAGGAGATTTTTCGGCCCTACCTCGAACACTTCACATCCATGAGCGAGAGTTCAGACAATATGAGAATGCTGCGTACACCGGATCAGGTCGCCGGAAAAATTGTGGCAATCATCGAAGCACGCAAGCCACGCTTCCGGTACAACCTGTCTCCCGACGCCAAGGTCGTCGATTGGATTGTCGCTCGCTTATTTCCCTTCAGGGCCAAGGCCGCAATGAACAAGCGGATGTACCGACTTAATCAACCCCGTAGCGAATTGGTCGAGGCTGCGCTTACATAATCGCCCTGGTCGTTGGAATGGTTGGACGAGATTGGCGTCAGGTCACAGTGCGTGATTTACTGCCATGATCAAGGTTGCGACAGTGGCGCGACAGTGAGAAGTGGCGAACAGGAGAAAATAGTGGCGAACAGTGGCGAAAGCCAACAGCAATGTTTGCAACGACTTAATCGATCGTTGCAACGAAATCAAGCCTGGAGCGGGCGACGAGAATCGAACTCGCGTTCTCAGCTTGGGAAGCTGATGTTCTGCCGCTGAACTACGCCCGCGTGCCGTACATCGTAGTTCGAACCAAATGGTCGCGACTTTCGAAAATATGAACCCGGTTATGAGATTCTTACGGTTTTCATCTGAACGGATGATTCTTGCCTGCGGTATTCCCTTTCAATACGCACACTGCGGCAACGCGGTCACGACGAAGTGGAGATGCCATGAGCGAAGGGTTGTCACAACGAGAGCAGTCGAAGTATCGACCCAGTAAGGGGAAGAGTATTGCGCTGATAAGCAAAGCCGCGCTTCTTTCCACTGGTGCGAGTATCGCGCTCGTGACCAGTGGACTCGCGCTCCTCTCGGCGAGCGTCCTCCCGCTCGCGAGTTCGGCGTCTCCCTCACCCACAACTATTGCGGTCTCACACAACGCGACGTGGGGAGCAACGCTGGTTCTGAGAAATGGAGACACCCTCTATCGGCTGAGCACAGACTCGAAGGATCACAGTCGATGCACTGGCACGTGCGCGACCATCTGGATTCCCGTGCTCCTGGCACCCGGACAGAAGGTGCCCGTCGGTGTTGGCGTCAAAGGACTCGGATCATTCACGCGAGCCAACGGCGCCCATCAGGTGACGGTCGACGGACTCCCTCTCTATCGCTTCACCGGTGACAAGGGCGCCGGTGAGGTCACGGGCAACGTAAAAGACACCTGGGGACGCTGGTGGTCCATCAATCCCAGTCACCCAACCATTGCGCCGACGATGATAAAGGTGGGCGGCTCAGGCGGTTCGGGCGGTACGACCACGACGTCGCCACCTACGACGACTACCCCGCCACCCACAACAACGACGACCACGCCGCCGGGAGGCGGAATCGCGTACTAAGAGTGAACGCGCGCCAGCGAGTTAGAACCGTTAGAGAGTCGGCGTGCCAGGTGGCAGCCCGGCGTTGGAAGGGTCTTGTCCGGTCGCGCCCGGCGACGCAGTCGGAGCGGGAGTTGCGCTTTGAGCTGGCGTTGGAGTCGGTGCTGGCGAGGCGGCACTCGAGGGTGTTTCCGTCGGAGTCGCACTCGGCGGCGCCCATGGCGGAGGTGAAGGAATCGGCGAAGCCCCTTGCTTCAAGTGACCAATACCTGCACCGAGCATGATTGAGTTCGGTACTCGCAAGATGCCGTCGTCAGTCATCACCGTGACGTAGGTCAGACCGATCCCGAGAACTTTTACGTCCAACACGCCGGTCACACCGGACCGAATGCGAATGCTGTCACCGACGACGAACGGTCGCGCGAACAACATGACGATCGCCGCGAACACATTGCCGAGGCTCTGTTGAGCCGCGACGCCCAGGATGATGCCGGCGACGCCAGCGCCGATGAGTAGATGGTCGAGCGAGACGTCGAGCACGGTGAGCAACGCGAAGATCAGCAGCAGGTACCCGACACCGTTGGTGACCAGGCGAATGGTCCCTCCCGCGCCCGGGTTCGATTGTCGCGTCACCAGTCGTCCGATCGCTCGCGAGAGATGAATAATGGCGTAGGCGCCAGCGACGACGAGGACCACGGCCGCGGCCCAGGCGTACAGCTTTTGATGCAGCGACGAATGTTGGATTTTTCCGAAGGCTCGACCAAGCCCGATCGCGGCGAAGGCGATGAGAGCGGCCGTTACTCCCATGAACCATTCGGTCTTGAGCGTGTGCTTCGCGGCGGTGTGTATGCCTTTATTCATTCAAGACCACTGTATAGATGAGGCATCGAGCGAGCCAGCTTTGGCGTGATCAAAGGGCATTTCAGTACATCGCAACATTGGCGAGAAACGACGGTCGACTTCGCACGTGAGCCGTTACGAGCGCCACCTAGTGTTAATCACAACCCGAACCACGGAAAGATCGATGACCGCTAACGACGACAACGAAGTCATTCGCACGGAAAACCTCACCAAGTTGTATCCCGGCATGGACGCGCCAGCTGTCGACGGACTTAACCTGAAAGTCCACCAAGGCGAAATCTTTGGCTTGCTCGGGCCGAACGGTGCCGGCAAGACAACCACGGCAGGAATTCTCACCACGCGCGTCGTGCCAACATCTGGAGCAGCATTTGTCGCCGGGATCGACGTGCGCAAACATCCGGCGCTCGTGAAACAGGTCTCGGGCATCGTGTCTCAGCAGAACACACTTGATCGCCAACTCACGGTCTGGGAGAACCTCTACTTTCACGGACGCCTGTTTGGCATCAACGCCAAAGATTCGCGCCGACGCGCCAACGAGCTACTTGAGCGCTTCTCACTCTCGAAGTGGACAAAGGCTTCGGTGTACGCGCTCTCGGGTGGAATGGCACAGCGTCTCATGGTGGCGCGCGCGATCTTCCATCGTCCGGCGGTTCTCTTTTTGGACGAACCGACTGCCGGACTTGACCCGCAAAGCCGACTCGCTCTCTGGGACATGTTGGGCGAACTGAATCAAACCGGTCAGACGGTCGTGCTCACAACCCATTACATGGAAGAGGCGGACGCGCTCTGCGCGCGCGTCGCGATCATGGACCACGGAAAAATCCTCGCGCTCGATACACCCGCCAACCTGAAGAAGAGCACGGGAGCCGACACCATCGTGACCGTCAAAGTATCGAGCGACGGCGACACGCTCGCAAAGGCCTTAGAGCGAGACATCGCCGGCGTGGTCAGCACGCGCGTCGTGGAGAACATCGTGACGATGCAGGTGGAAGGCGCGGACCGCCTCGTGCCTCGGGTCGTGAACGTGGCCGAAGCGTCGCACGTCGAGATTCTCGACCTGGCTGTCGCCGAGCCCAGCCTCGAGACCGTCTTTATCAACTTGACCGGCAAGGAGCTGCGCGAAGTATGACGACGACCATGGACACCGCACCCACTCGCTCTGTGTTCGTTGCGAGCCGCACCGCCCTCGGTGCGCTCATCTTGCGCGACCTGGTTGTTCTGCGAAAGACGTTTCGAGAGTTCGTGCTGAGGACGTTGATCCAGCCCTTCTTACTGTGCTTCGTCTTTCTCTTCGTCTTTCCCAAGATCGGCCAAGCCGTCGGTGGTGGTGGGCCGGGAGCGTCGTCGGCATTCGCCACGGTGCTCGTGCCCGGCGTCGTTGGAATCTCGATCATGTTCCAAGGCGTGCAGTCGATCGCGCTCACCATGGCCCAGGAGTTTGGATTCACCCGCGAGATCGAAGACCGCGTGCAGGCACCTTGCCCCATATGGCTGGTGGCCATCTCGAAGATTCTCTCCGGCGCGGTGCAAGGACTCATCGCGGCGGCCATCGTTTTTCCGATCGCGTCGGTCGTCCACGCGGCGGGTGTCAAGGCTGACATCTCGCTGCACTGGCTGATCATCCTCACCCTTGTGCCGATCGCCTGCGTGACGATGGCGGGGCTCGGGCTCATACTCGGCACCTCGTTCGAACCGCGCAACATCGGTCTCATGTTCGGTTTCATCATTTTGCCGATCACTTTCTTGGGCGGTACGTACTATCCGTGGACGCACCTCGCGCCGGTCAAGATCGGCAGCTTTCATTGGTTACAGACGCTGGTGTTGATAAATCCGCTGGTGTACGTGAACGAAGGAATGCGCGCCGCGTTCACCAACGCTCCTCACATGCACCTCTACGTGATCTACCCGGTGATGATCGGCTTCTGCACGGTGTTCTTGTGGGTGGGTCTTCGGAATTTCCGTCGCCGAGTTCTCTCCTAAGTCCACTGCCTCGATCCGGTGATCAGGCCCAAACGAGTATCGTGACCTCTTAATGGTGCTCTCAGATCGGTCCATCAAAGAGGCGCTGGAGCAGGGCCGACTCATTATTGAGCCCACCGGCGACGACTGCATTCAGCCCTCCTCGGTGGATGTCCACGTTGATCAGTACTTTCGCGTCTTTCGCAATCACTCCCAGCGCGTTATCGACGTGCGTGAAGCCCAAGAAGACCTCACCGAGTTGATCGACGTCGGCCCTGATACGCCAATGATCCTGCACCCTGGCGAGTTCATGCTGGGATCCACCACCGAGCGCGTGGCGTTGCCCGACGATCTGGTGGGTCGACTCGACGGCAAGAGCTCGCTCGGTCGACTGGGCCTGGTTATTCACTCCACGGCTGGCTTTATTGACGCTGGCTGGGACGGCCACATCACCCTGGAGCTCTCCAACGTTGCGAATCTGCCGATCACCCTGTACCCGGGGATGAAGATCGGCCAGATCAGCTTCTTTGAGATGACGACGCCGGCCGATCGCCCGTATGGCTCGTCGGGGCTCGGCTCGAAATACCGCGGCCAGCGTGGCCCGACGCCGAGCCGCTACTCGGAGAACTTCAAGAAGTCGTGATCACTTCACACGGAAAAGGACTGTCGTGCTAGCTCGCATCATCATTGGTCTCGGCGTCTCGATCATCCTCTTCGCCATCGCCGCGCGACGTTTTTACTGGGTGTCGCGCCTCATCCGCTCGGGTCAACCCGCGCCACGGCGTTGGAACGGTTTCCGTAAGGTCACCGACGCCGAAGTCGTCGAAGTGGCGGGTCAGCGCAAGCTCCTCAAGTGGACGGTGCCGGGACTCGCTCACTTCTTCACCATGTGGGGCTTCACGGTGCTCCTCACCACCATCATCGAAGCGTACGGCTCGCTGTTCGACCGCAACTTCCACATCCCCTGGATCGGTACGGACAACTGGTTGGCCTTCACCGAAGACTTCTTCGCGACCGCCGTGCTGGTCGCGCTGTGCGTTTTCACGGTCATTCGCATCAAGAACGCGCCTGCGAAAAAAGATCGTGCGAGCCGTTTCTATGGCAGCCACACCGGTGCCGCGTGGGCGGTCCTCGCAATGATCGCGGCCGTCATCGTGACGTTGCTCTTGTACCGTGGCGCGCAGATCAATACGGGACACTTCCCCTTCACTCATCTTCCGCGAGGTTGGGTCGTGTTGAACAGCGGGCTCACGCCGTTCTTCGCGAGCCACGCCTCGTCGTGGGCCTTCGCGTCGAAGATCGTTGCCAGTTGGCTGGCGCCACTCGGCTACGGCGTCAACAGCGTCCTCGAGGCGGTGTTCCTACTGCTCAATGTCGCGGTCATCGCAAGTTTCATGGTCTTCGTGTCGTACTCCAAGCACCTGCACATCTTCCTCGCGCCCATCAACGTCGGTACCTCGCGTCGTCCCCGCGCTCTCGGCGGCCTCGACAAGACCCCCAACATGGACATGGAGCAGGTCAGCGAGGACACCGTCTTTGGCGCCGGCAAGATCGAGGACTTCACCTGGAAGCAGATGCTCGACCTCGCCACGTGCACGGAGTGCGGACGTTGCCAAAATGAATGCCCGGCGTGGAATACCGGTAAGCCCCTCAGCCCGAAGCTCCTCATCATGGGGCTGCGCGACAACATGTTCGCCTCGGCGGATCGACTGCTCTCTGGTGAGACGGGCGGCGACGTAGCCACACTGGTACCGACGACCATTGACCCCGACGTGCTCTGGTCGTGCACGACGTGCGGCGCGTGCGTCGAGCAGTGCCCGGTCGACATTGAGCACATCGACGCCATCATCGACATGCGCCGATTCGAAGTGCTGATGGAGTCACGTTTCCCAACCGAGGCCGGACTGTTGCTGCGCAACATGGAAAACCAGGGCGACCCCTGGGGGCTCGGCGCGAGCAAGCGCACCGAGTGGCTGGCGGCCCTCGACTTCGAGGTGCCGGTCTTTGAAGGTGCTATCCCCGACGACGTCGAGTACCTCTACTGGGTGGGATGTGCCGGTTCGCTGGACGAGCGCGGGCGCAAGCAGGTTGTGTCAACGGCGCGCATGCTGCACCGCGCCGGGGTTACCTTCGGCATCCTCGGGCCGCGCGAGTCCTGCACCGGCGACCCGGCTCGGCGCATGGGCAACGAGTACCTCTTTCAAGAGATGGCCAAGGCCAACATCGCGACCCTCGACGAAGCGGGCGCGAAGAAGATTGTCGCCAGCTGTCCGCACTGCTTTAACACGATGAAGAACGAATACCCCGCCCTTGGGGGGAACTACGAAGTCATTCACCACTCGGAGCTGCTAAGCCACCTCGTGGCGTCAGGTCGCTTGACTCCCGGCGTCAACTACACCGGCACCGTCACTTATCACGACCCGTGTTATCTCGGTCGTCACAACCGGGTCTTCGACCAGCCCCGCGACGTGCTCGACGCGATCCCCGGTCTCACCAAGGTCGAGATGGGTCGCCACCGCGAGCGCGGGTTCTGCTGCGGCGCGGGCGGCGCGCGCATGTGGATGGAAGAGACGATTGGCAAGCGCGTCAACATGGACCGCACCGAAGAGGCCCTCGGCACCGGGGCCGACGTAATCTCGACGGCCTGCCCCTTCTGCATGATCATGCTGGACGACGCCGTGAAGGCGAGTGGTCGCAGCGACGACGTCAGCGTGCTGGACATCTCCCAGGTCATGGAGCGCTCTCTTTAACTGAGAGGTCGCTCAATTCGGTCGTAGTTCACACGCCCGAAACACACCGCTAACTATTTTGAAATCCACCCTTGGCACACTGATCACAAGAAACTGAGGTCAACGCCGCCCTCTCCTACGTACAAAGGAGTGGATGTGCTTTCAGCCGTAACCAACATCCCGTATCCCAGTTGGCTGAATCCGGCAGACAATACGTGGCAGCTCGTCGCCGCCACGCTCGTCGGTTTGATGAGCTTGCCGGGACTCGCCGTTCTCTACGGCGGACTGGTCCGAAAGAAGTGGATCGTCAACACCATGTTGATGACCTTCTCCGCCTTCTCGATAACGCTCATCGTCTGGATGCTCTGGGGCTACAACATGGCCTTTGGTCCGCTGTCGCACTTCGGCGCGACGGGTTCGTTCTGGAGCGGGTTCATTGGACACTTTGAGCCTCTCGCTACGGCCGGCTCCGAGCAAGGTCAAGCGGTCTCTGGCGCCAACACGTTGGTACCGTTCCACTTCCCGACCGCGACGCTGGCGTACTTCCAGTTCGTGTTCGCCGCCATCACGCCCATCTTGTTCCTGGGTGCGCTCGTTGGTCGCCTCAAGTTCAAGGCCTGGCTCCTTATCGTGCCGCTCTGGATCACGATGGTCTACTGCGTGAACGCGGCCCTTCTCTGGGGCGGCGGTTTCTTTGCCCAAAAGGGTGCGGTCGACTACTCGGGTGGCTACGTCATTCACCTCTCGGCCGGCGTCGCCGCGTTCGTGGGTGCCTGGATGGTCGGACCACGTCGCTGGCAAGATCGAGAGAACGCGTTTCCGAGCAACCTAATGATGGTTGCGGTTGGAGCAGGAATTCTCTGGCTCGGCTGGAACGGGTTTAACGGAGGTGACCCGTTCTACGCGGGTGCCGACGCGGCGGCCGCCGTGCTCAACACCAACGTGGCCACGGCCGCCGGTCTACTTACCTGGATGTTCTGGGACATGTTCGTCTCCAAACAGAAGAAGCCGACGTTCTTGGGAGCGATCAACGGCATGATCTGCGGACTGGTGGCGATCACCCCCAGCGCTGGTTGGGTCAACGGCACGGGCGCCATCATCGTCGGTGTCGTCGCGGCCTCCGTTGTCTGGATCGCCTGGACGTACATCTCGAAGCTGCGTCCCTTCTCCAAGGTTGACGACGCACTCGGTGTCGTCTACACCCACGGCTTCGCTGGTCTCACCGGTGGCCTCTTGGTC
>JBAQZL010000059.1:0-2077 GCA_049790955.1 Acidimicrobiales bacterium | reverse complement strand
TAAAGGTGGATGTCACCTGGTATGTGGGTTCTAAATAAAAAAATAGAACAATTCGTTCAGCATTACCGGACTGCCTCCGAAGAGTATCGGGGTTACCCGTTTCTTCATGGAGGTGGCCACTATGGCTGCTATCGTTTCTCAAAGGCGGGGCCGCAGGGTGCGGCCGGATGTTCTTCAGAAGCCGCGCGGGGTCATTCATCCGCGCGTGGCGGCCGCTGGGCCTGAACACTTTGGCATTGTTGCCGTCGATTGTGCCAAGGCTCGGTCCAAGTGGATGCTGGTCGATTTCTACGGCAAGGTTCTGGTTCAGCCGGTGATGGTCGAGCACGACCGCGGCGGGTTTGAGGCGGCCATCGCGGCGCTGCGCAGCGCGATGAAGACGTCTGACATTCGCGACCTGATCGTGGCGGTTGAACGCACGGGCCGCTATCACCATCCTCCCTCCCGCGCGTTTGCCGCCGGCGGGTTCGAGGTGCGCACGGTGCATCCGTTCACGACCAAGCAGTTCCGCCAGCCGGCCGATCCGGGCAACAAGACCGATGACACCGATCTGGCCGCGATCAGCCGCTCGGCGATCAACGGCTTTGCCCTGGCCGAACCCCGGCTCGATGAGTTCTGGCGGCAGTTCCAGCTGCTGGTCCGCCATCGCCGCGACCTGGTGCGCAAGGCCTCGCTGCTGTGCTGCCAGATCAAGGAGCATCTGGAGGCGGCGTTGCCCGGTTATGCCGCCTGCTTCCCGACACTGTGGGAGCATCCCGCCGCCATGACGTTGGCGCTGCGCGTGGGAGGCGCCGAGGCGATCATGCAAACCAGCGTGGTGCAGCTGCGCGATGTGCTGAACAAGGCGGGCGTGGGCTTTCAGCAGCGCACCATCGAGCGGGTCAGGCAGTGGGCGGCCACCGCCGCCGCGCCCGATGCCGCCGCGGCCCATCACCGCCGCATCGCCGCCGATCTGGAGGCCGACCGGCAGCGAAAAGAGCTGGAAATACAGGGCCTGGAGCGGGAGACCGCCGCGCTGCTGGTCCGCACGCCCTACGTCCTGCTGATGAGCATTCCGGGCATCAACGTCGTTTCCGCCGCCGAATACGCCGCGGAGATGGGGCCGATGGGCAACTACGCCAACGCCCGCTGCATCACCGGCCGCGCGGGGTTGTACCCCTCGCGCCACCAAAGCGACCAGGTGGACTACCGCGGCCCGATGGTCCGCTGCGCCAACCGCCGCCTGCGCTTCGCCCTCATGCAGATCGCCGACAATCTGGCCACCTGCAACCGTTACTTCGCAAAGCTGAACCGGACCTGGCGAGAGGCAGGGGCCGACCCCAGGCTCATCCGCGTGCGCATCGCCATGCGTTTCAGCCGCATCAGCTTCCAGATGGTCGCCGGCGGATCGGTCTTCAACCATCCTGCCGCGCAGCAGCGCGACTACATCCTGCGCAAGCTCATCACCTTCCACCACCAGCATCAGACACCGGCCCTGGCGGTGCAGCGCGACCTGCAGCACGCCGGGCGGCAACTGCCCGCCGGCGCGTGCGCCGCCGAAGCCAGACCGCTGCAGGAGGAATTGAACAGGATGCAGGAAAGCCGCCGCCGCGGCCCCGTCCCGCTGGGAGAGATTCTCCAGGTGGTGCTGGCCCAGCTGGCGGCGCGGACGATACAATCTCCGCCATCAGGGAAATCGGATCCCACGTGAGGTAGGCAGGCCGACGGAGCCGAGAACGTCTGATGTCACCAAGGCGAAAAGCCTGTGAAAAGCCTGACGCTCTCTCGGATCACCAACGTCTGATACGGCAGCGTGGGGTCCTTCCCCTGATGTACCAGTATGACGAGACGTGATCAGCTTGAACGAGAGAGGTGGCTCTGAGAAGCCTGCGTGCTTCATCCCTGACAGCAACCGTTTTTTGCCGTCGCCCGACGGCCGCGCCCAGTCCCCGCGTTAACAGGGACTCATCGATACATTCATGGCAGTCTTTTCAGCTTCTCTGCTTCAATCGATCGGGCTGTCCTTGGCATCGAATCATCGTGTCGAAACAGGAGCGACTTGTCAAATATCAGTGATGTCCCCTTTTCCTTTTCCAAT
>JBAQZL010000058.1:0-6124 GCA_049790955.1 Acidimicrobiales bacterium | reverse complement strand
ACCCAGTGGTCGCCGTCACGGATCGCTTCGGTCTCAATGGAGCGCGGGTCGGAGCCGGCGTGCTCCGGTTCGGTCATCGAGAAGCCCGATTCCATCTCGCCCGCAATCAGCGGGAGAAGCCACTTCTCTTTTTGCTCCTCGGTCCCGTACTTCACGAGGATGCTGGCGTTGCCCGAGTTCGGCGCGGCGATGCCGAAGAGCGCCGCGGCCCCCACGGCGTAAGCGAGAATCTCGTACATGTAGGCGAGCGAGAGGAAGTCGAGACCCGCCCCTCCGTACTCCCTCGGAAGATGGGGCGCCCACAGACCGGCCCCGACAACCTTAGCCTTGATCAACTCGCGCAGCTCGATGCGCTCGCGCCGTCGAGATTCACGCTCGTCGTCGCCCCGCCCCGCGGCGAGCGACCCACGCCACAGGACTTCTTCTTGGGGTAACACCTCTGCGTTGATGAAGTCAGCCGTGCGGCGTCGGATGTCGTTGACCTCAGGGCTCAATCCGGCAATCGGCGTCACGTTGATGGGCATGGGCGGCTCCTTGGGTTGTTGCACCCGATTATTGTCGAGCCCCGACGACGCGACGGTTAGCGCGTTAGCGAGGCCTCAGGAAGGGGCTCGCGCATCGCGACGTGACACGACACGAAGTGACCAGCCACCTTCTCGCTTAGCGCCGGTGCGACCTCTCGTCAGTACGGCTCGACGAGCGGGCAGCGTGGTGCGTAGGGGCACCCCACCGTCACCGCCACGACCTGCACAAGCTCATGGTCCCTTCCCACCGACACGCGCGATCGTTCGTGGCCCGGGTCAGGCACCGGTATCGCTGCTTCCAAGGCGACGGTGTAGGGGTGCAGCGGCGTCTCGAAGACCTGGTCGTACGAGCCCGTCTCGACGACGCGGCCGACATACATCACGGCGATCCGGTCACTGATACGTTCGCGAAGGATTCGACAAAGAAGGCGGCGTGGAAGCGAACGAACCCGAGGAGATCGATCGCGAGGCGCTCGACTTCATGGCGGACGCCGTCGTGACGCTCGACGCCGTGGGAAAGATCTCGTCATGGAACGCCGGGGCAGAGAGACTCGTCGGTTACACCGCGGCGAAGATGGTGGGCGGATCGATGGTGCCTGTCATCCCTGAAGAGTTCCGCGCGCGTCATGTCGCTGGCTTCCACTCGGCCATGGACTCAGGGCAGCTCAAGCACGAGGGCCACGCGGGGCACGTGCAGGCGACGACCGCCGATGGTCGCGTCATCGATCTGGCCATGACGCTGGGACTGCTGAAACGCGCCGACGGCTCCGCCTTCGGCGCGGTGGCAGTGCTGCGACCCCTGGTCCCCGTCGAGCCGTTTGCCCTCTATGGCGTCGCTGAAAAGCCCAATTGCGCTCGGCACGACAGACGGTAAAACTCGGGCGATGACACGCGTCGCTTGCCCATTCCCGACAGGCGAGTGGCGACGCACCGAGCCGTCGTGAGCACGACCGAGCGAGAGAAGATGCTGGCGGGAGGGCCGTACAACTGCCACGATCCCGAGCTGCTCGAGATGGCGGTCGCCGCTCGTCGGCGCGTCGCGGCGTTTTGCGCCGCCGACCCGGGCGACGAGGACGGTCGCTTCCACCTGCTCGCGACGATCTTTGGCCACGTCGGTCCCGGGGTCCACATCGAATCGCCTTTCTACGCGGACTTCGGCGTGCACACGACCATCGGACGTGACACCTTCATCAACGTCAACTTCATGCTGATCGACGACGCCGCGGTCACGATTGGTGAGCGCTGCCTGTTCGGTCCGGCGGTGCAGCTGGTGACGGCCAAGCATCCGCTCAGTGTCGCCGAGCGCCGCACACCGCGAGAAGACGTCGAGGCAGGGTCAGCAGCGTGGCGCACCTTGACGTCGCCCATCACTGTTGGAGACGACGTGTGGCTTGGCTCAGGTGTCATCGTTCTCGCCGGTGTCACCGTTGGCGACAGGTCCACGGTGGGCGCGGGGGCCGTCGTCACCGAAGACGTGCCGCCCGACACGCTGGCACTGGGGACGCCCGCCAAAGTCATCCGCCACCTCAATCCGCCAGAGTCAAGGTACGAGCAGTGAGCGGCTAGGCCGCCACTTGAGCGGGTCCCGCCCGCGGGATCGCTTTTTGGGGTGACAGACTCGACGTACGCCGACCCCCAGTGAAAGGAACCGCGTGAGCTCGTCTCGCCTCCTCGTGAGTCTTCCCGATGAGTTCACCAGGATCTCGCTGGGCGACGCACCCGAGGGCGTTGAGTTCATTGTCTGGGATCTGTCGTGCCCTGCCCCGACGCGCGAGATCGACATCGTGGTGCCGCCGTACCTGGGCTCCGCTGTAGTGCTCGCCCAGTTGAACGATGTGCGCGTACGTCTCGTGCAAAGCCAAGCGGTGGGCTACGACGGCGTGGAGGAGGTCCTTCCCCGTGGCGTGGTCTTCGCGAATGCCGCCTCTGTCCACGAGACCGCCACGGCGGAGCTGACGCTCGGTCTGATCGTCGCGGCAGAGCGAGGCATCCCCGACTTCGTGCGCGCGGCTGACGCTTCGCACTGGTCTCCGGCCTGGCATCCAGGCCTCGCCGACCGGCGTGTGCTGCTCATCGGCTACGGCGGGGTCGGCAAGGCCATTGAGTCGCGACTGCTGCCCTTCGAAGTCGACATCACTCGTGTCGCTCGCCGCGAGCGCATCGACGAGCGTGGAGTGATCCATGACATCGATGCTGTGCCCAGCCTCCTCCCCGAGGCGGAGATCGTCATCGTCGTCGTGCCGCTCACCCCCGCGACGACAGGGCTCGTCGACGACGCGTTTCTCTCGCTGATGCCGGACGGGAGTCTCCTCGTCAACGTGGCGCGGGGCAAGGTGGCCGTCACCGAGGCGCTGATCGCACACGCCACGTCGGAGCGTCTTCGCCTCGCCCTGGACGTGACGGACCCCGAGCCGCTACCCGATGGGCATCCACTGTTCTCCATGAAGAACGTCCTCATCTCTCCACACGTCGGCGGGATGTCGTCGGCCATGGCCCCGCGGATGGCGCGCCTCATCGAACTGCAGATCGCCAGGATGCTCCAGGGCGAGGCGCCAATCAACGTCATCTTCCCGCGGACCGAGGGCGCCGCGTGAGGCCGCAGCGGCCCATGGTCGTAACCGCTAGAAAGGAAGTCATATGTCAACTGACCGATCAACACTGAGCCCTCTCGAACGCGAGAAGGCGTCCGTCTTTCACTCCTGGTCCGCCCAGGCCTCGATCAACCCGCTCATGATCAAGAGCGCCGAGGGCGTCTACGTCACCGACATCGACGACACGACGTACTTGGACTTCTCCTCGCAACTGGTCAACACCAACATCGGCCACCAGCACCCTTCGGTGGTGCGGGCCATCCAAGATCAAGCGGGCGTCCTCGCCACGATCGCCCCCCAGCACGGGTACGAGTCGCGCTACCGCGCCGCCGAGCTCATCCTCGACCACTCCTTTGACGGAGCGGCGAAGGTCTTCTTCACCAATGGCGGCACCGAGGCGGTCGAGCACGCGGTGCGCATGGCGCGCCTGCACACCGGTCGCTACAAGGTGCTCTCGGCCTACCGCAGCTACCACGGCGGCACCTCGACCTCGATCAACCTGACCGGCGATCCACGGCGCTGGCCAAACGACCACGGCACCTCTGGCGCGGTGCACTTCTTCGGCCCCTTCCTCTACCGCTCCGCCTACGACGCCGCGACTGAAGAGGAAGAACGCGATCGCGCGCTCGCGAACTTAGAGCGCATCATCCAGTTCGAGGGACCGACGGCCTTCGCGGCGATCATCCTCGAGACCATCCCTGGCACCGCCGGCATCATGGTGCCGCCAAGGGGATTCCTCTCGGGTGTGCGCGAGCTCTGCGACCGCTACGGCATCGTCTACATCGCCGATGAGGTCATGTGCGGCTTTGGCCGGACCGGATCGTGGTTCGCCTACCAGGACCACGACGTGAAGCCCGATCTCGTGGCGTTCGCCAAAGGGGTGAACTCCGGGTATGTGCCGCTCGGGGGCATCGTCATCAACGAGGCGATCTCTGCGACGTTCAATGATCGCGTCTTTCCTGGTGGCTTGACGTACTCCGGTCACCCTCTTGCCACCTCCGCCGCCGTCGCCTGCATCGAGGCGATGGAGAGCGAGCAGATCGTCGAGAACGCTCGACGCGTGGGCGACGAGGTGCTGCGCCCGGGTCTCGAAGAGCTCGCGACACGGCACAAGATCATCGGCGAGATCCGCGGACTCGGCGTCTTCTTCGCGCTCGACCTCGTTTCGGACCGCGCGACGAAAGAGCCCCTCGCCCCCTACGGCGGCAGCTCGCCTGCGATCGCCGAGATCATGACCGCCTGTCGCAGCGAACGGCTCTTGATCTTTAACAACTACCACCGGATTCACGTGGTGCCGCCGTGCACCGTGACCGATGAGGAGGCTCGCGACGGCTTGGCCCGTCTCGATCGCGCACTCTCGGTCGCGGCAAAGTATTACGTGGGCACCTAGAGCTTCAAGTACATGATGTGCAGGCCGACGAGGCCGTGCTCGCGATGGTCGAAGGCCTCGGGCACGGTCGCGAGGACCTCAAAGCCCAGGCTCCGCCATAGCCGAACGGCCGCGACGTTGGTCTCGACCACCGCGTTGAACTGGATCGCCGCGTAGCCCGCGTCGCGGGCCCAGTCGACCACGTAGCGACCGAGCTCGGTGCCGAGCCCGTGTCCTTGAAAGTTCGGATCCACCATGAAGCTCGCCGTGGCGACGTGTGCGCCTCGACCGGGTCGATTGGGCCCCATCTTCGCCGTCGCCGCCACGCGGCCTTCGCGAACGGCAACGACGGTGCGTCCCGGTGGCGACTCCATCCAAAGCGGTCGCGCCTCGTCACGCGTGAGGTTGGCCGGATATGCGTAGCTGTCGCCAGCAGACACGATCGCCACGAAGAACGGGTAGATCGCCTCCCAATCGTCGCTATTCGCCTCACGGATGCTCATGCCTGAACAGTACCTATACGCGAGTCTCCGCACGCGACTCCGTCGCCGGCTCGTTCTGGCGGAACGACGCGAGATCGCAACGGTCACTAGGTCGTGCGACACGGCGACCACGCGCGGCGCTCGGCCGTTAACTTGAGTCGAGCGACCAAACGACGAGGTGCAAGGAGTGCCGTGGCACGAGAACGACGTGACGTCTTCGGCGAGGCGGTCGAGCAGTACGCCAACGCGAGGCCGGGCTATCCCGAAGGGCTGATCGACGACGTGCTCGCCTACGGCGACCCCGCGAGCGACATCCTCGAGGTCGGAGCCGGCACCGGCAAGGCGACGGTCGCGTTCGCCGCTCGAGGCGTCGCGCTGACGTGCCTTGAACCGGACCCGCGCATGGCGGCGCGCCTCGCGCTGGAGTGCGCGGCGTTCTCAAACGTGTCCATCATCAACTCGAGATTCGAGAACTGGGTGGCGCCCACGACGTATGACGTCATGATCGCGGCCCAGTCCTGGCACTGGGTCGACCGGGCACGCCGGTGGGATCTCGCACACCGGGCGGTGCACCGAGGCGGTGCCATCGCCCTGTTCTGGAACCGGTACATCGTGTCCAACGATGAGCTTCGCCGTGAACTCGAGGGGATCGATCGGCGCTTCCACGTCGACAACGGCTTTTCGCCCAACGGCGTGACGACCGAGGCCTTCCCCGATGAGATCGTCCTCGAAGAGGGCTGGCCTGCCTACGACCTCGCAAGCGACGCTCGGTTTGAGGACCTCGTGAGTCGCCGCTACCGCCGCACCCAGGTCTTTGCGACCGCGACGTACCTCGATCTGCTCGCGTCGACCTCGTCGTATCGCATCATGGACGACGACGCCCGAGACGCGCTCATGCTCGAGGTGGCGAGCGTCACCGAGGAGCACGGCGGCGAGCTGGAGCTCTGCATCATCACCGATCTCTTCCTCGCCCACACGGTCTAGCGAGACTCAGGCGTCCTTCAAGAAGCGATCGAAGAACGAGACGATGCGCGTTCGCGCGTCGTGGGCGGCATCCTCGTTGTAACCCTGACCGAGAAGGCGGCCCAACACCGCGACCGAGACACCTGGCGCACCGTCGTGCTGGTTGAGGAAGCCGTGTCCCGCGCTCGGATACTC
>JBAQZL010000057.1:0-2076 GCA_049790955.1 Acidimicrobiales bacterium | reverse complement strand
GGTCTAACTCTCATCGCGTGGGTGCTCCTGCGACCACGACACCTCGTGCCTCGACTTGCCAGATCCCTGTTTGTCGGTGTGCTGGCGCTCCTCGCAACACTCTGGGTTACCCTTCCGCTGCTGCTCGACGCCAAGTGGACCGCCGTTGTTCCGTTCTTTGTCGGAACCGCCACCGACGACTCGTATGGCGCACGACAGGTCCTCGATTGGCTCTTTACAGGGAAGATCTACGACTACGGCCATTTCCCGGTTCTGAGTATTTTCGTCGGCATCGGCGTGGTGGCGTGCCTCATTCGATCGCGCACGGATGAGCGAGCACGGGCCCTCCTTGCCGTGTGGGTCTTAAGCCTTCTACTCTTCTTTGGACGACCCACGCTCGGCGCCGTCTTGGACCTGCTGCCGGGAAACGCCAACTTGTTGTTCCAGCGATATATCTCGGGTGTGCAGCTGGCAGGCCTGTTTATCGCGGGCGTTGGCGCGGTTGACCTCGTCCGGCTGCTCGGGGTGGTGGCACGAAGGGTGGCGAGCGGCGCGGTCGACTGGATGTCAGCCAAGCCCTGGCTGTGGCGTCCCCGAGCGCTGGTCGCCATCGGGGTGCTGATCGTGGCGCTCGCCCCTGCGTGGCTGGCCCTCGACACCTATGAATCCAATGACGCCTTTTGGGTTCACTACCAGGAGTCAGCCGACCAGGTGCAGGGTGCGCAGATGAACACGCTGCTCGCGATCGTCAAAAGTGATGGCGGGGGCCGTGTGTACGCGGGGCTGCCCACGAACTGGGGCTATCACTTCAGGGTTGGCGGGGTATTGGTCTATTGGTACATCACCGAAGCCGCCGACATCGATTCGATAGGCACGACGCTTCGCACGTCGTCGCTCATGACCGGACCGGAAGCGTACTTTGACGAGTCCAATCTCGGGGACTACTCAACCTTCGGCGTTCGCTACCTGCTGATGCCCGCTGGACACACTCCTCCAGTTCCCGCGACATTGATCGCACGAAGCGGCCCGTATGAGCTCTTGACTGTCAAGTCATCGTCGGGACTCGTACAGGTTGTCGACACTGAAAACTCGATCACCGCCGATGCGGACGACATCGGCGCCCAGACCGAGTCGTTCTTGCAATCCAATCTGCCCTCTGAAGGCATCTATCCGACCATCGCCTTTGACGGCGCCCCCCCGGCCGCGCCCACGTTGACGCCGGGTTCGACGCCGGTGGGAACCGCTGGTCGGGTAATTGCCGTGAGGAACGACCTGTTCCACGGAGAGGTAACGACTGCGGTGTACGCCCGTCGCACGGCGGTCGTCTTGTTGAAGGCGTCCTATGATCCGGGCTGGAAAGTGACCGTGGACGGCCAACCCGCCGCGACCGAGATGGTCGCGCCCGCGCTGGTTGGCGTCACGGTTTCGCCAGGATTTCACACCGTCGTATTTACCTACGTCGGGTATTCCTACTATCCACTGCTCTTCGGGATCGCACTTATTACCCTTGTCGGAGTCGGCGTGGGCTGGATTCGTTGGCGCCGCTTCATTGCTCGTCTTACCCGCCGCAAAGGAGCACGACGCGACCTCGCAAGCACTGACGACGATAGAGGTGTACCTGAATCGGCTGACTCATCGTGAAACGGTGACGACCGAAGTGACGACATACGGTCGAATCGAAGTGGATCGGCCGCCCCCGCCATGGGTGATACCTGATGGAGGTGAATATCATCTCACGACAGCCCTGGGAAGGGCAACGTGATCGGAATCGCGCGCCAGGACCATGAGTTCGCGTCCCTCGAGATGGCGCCCGAGCACCTGGACTTTCGGGTCCGTTGTTAACTGCAAGTGAGTTGATAATCTACGTTGAGGTTGCAAGCGACGTACGAACTCAACATACGGTTACCGAGAAGCGCGCTATGACTGGGGGAGGGACAATCGAGTGAGCATCCTTCGAAAGCGAGTGAAGACGCGGCGGTTGGGCCTGGTGCCCCGCTGCGCCGGCGTTGTCGCAATTGGAGTGTTGAGCGCTGCCGCCCTTTCGGCGTGCGGTAGCAGCCCCAACTCAGCGTCCCTCAGCGCAGCACAGGACATCAG
>JBAQZL010000056.1:0-7684 GCA_049790955.1 Acidimicrobiales bacterium | reverse complement strand
CTTGGAACCCACCGTTGACGGAGAGTCGCTTGACGAACTTGCGCTGAAGAACTTCTTCACCTTGATGGTCGCGGCCGGCAATGACACCACCCGCTACACCATGACTGGCGGCCTCCTCGCGTTGATTGAACGCCCCGACGTCTTTTCGAGCATTCCTTCGATGACGCTCGAACAACGAAAGAGCCTGACCGACGAGATGCTGCGTTGGACGACGGTGACCATGCATTTTCGTCGCACCCTCACCCAAGACCTCGAGCTTCGAGGACAGAGCATGAAGGCGGGCGACAAAGTCGTCCTCTGGTACGCGTCGGCCAATTTTGACGAAGACCACTTCAAGCACGCCGACGCGTTTCTTCCGCAACGTTCGCCCAACGATCACGTGGCCTTTGGCTTACACAGCCCGCACCTCTGCCTCGGGGCGCATCTTGCTCGACTCGAGATTCGAGTTCTGTTCGAAGAGCTGGCATCGCGCTGGAGCAGCGTCGATGTCGTTGGTCCGATTGAGCGACTGCGCTCGAATTTCATCAGCGGCATCAAGACACTGCCAATCAGCGTCGAGTGGCGCTGAGAGTCCTCTTCTCACGAGTCACGAAGCCCTGAGGCTCATCCGTCTACGATTTGGCCATGCGAGCTCGGGACGGATCGTGAGCGACACTACGACCGCGATGGCGCCCAACGACACACGTCCGCAGGAGCTCTCCGCAATTCGGAGAATGGCCTTCACCACCGTCTGTCTCATACTGCTGCAGGCGGGCACCGGAATGGCGGCCAATCTCTACGTCAACATTCCTAACCATCCCGGCTCTGATCCGACCAACTACTTCTCGGGTTCTGTTCGAAGCATCGCCTGGGTACTGTCCAACGGCGCAGTCGTTCTCGTCATTCACGTCGTCTTTGGATTTATCCTCGCCGTCCTTGTGGTCAGCACGTTGCTGCGTATCGTCAAACTAAAGCGGCCGAGCCTCAACGCCTGGACCTGGGTCGGCGCACTGATGGTCATTGGCGCGGGGTTCAATGGAGCGAGCTTCTTAGATTTCAATAACAACACCAGTTCATTCATCATGGCGGTTCTCGGGTTCGCGTCCGCCATGTGTTACACCGTCGTGCTGTTTCTTTCGTACGAACATCCGTATCACTGAGCCGACGCGTCGTTACTGCGACGCAAATGCGAATGGGGACTTAACGCCAGTTTGCCAATTCCGCTGACGCCCGAGCCACAATGTCCGAGATAGCGGAGGGGTCAGTTTCTACTCCGAGAAGCGACCCGTCAGGAAAGTTCACCTGTTGATCGCAGCCATGCTCGTAGACACTGACCACAACGACCCCAAGCAATCCACCTAGCTGCTCGCGCCGTTCACGGTTGCTCTCTTCAACCATCTGTCGCTGCTCGAGGGTCAGATGCGAGTTATCGCCCTCTCCGTAGCTGAGCCACCCATGTTGGTTCGTCGCCATGAACTCATTATGCATCGGCATTCGGTGCCTCGACCGGGCGCCATTCCACTACGCGCGAGGCTCGGCCCGGCCTTCAACGGGGGTTACCTCAACCTTTCCACCCGCCTCACAGGCGTCCAATCTGACGGGGAATTCATACGAAAACAAATGTGACGAAAGTGCGGGAAGACGGACATCGACCAACGGCGCAAGACAGGCCGGCGGTTCTCCATCTGTTGGTGCGATGCCGTAGGTGTAACTGATACCAAATGAGGCGAGACCGCCAGGGCGGAGCACGACACGTTGAACCTTCGGTTGGGCGTAAAGCACGGTGCGCATGTGCAATATCGAGACCTTTGCGGCCTCGCCGTTCTCTTTGGAGAATATGACTTCATATGGGTAACCATGTACCTCGCACGACTTGGCTCCAGTGTTGACGATGAGGAACGTGTATCCGTAGGTGGTCGGGACTGTGCCTGCCAATCCGCCGCCTTGCTCGATGGCGACCTGCAATTGCCCCTGAATGCATTCTGCGACTCTCGAACTGGGCTGCCGGGTCCCACTGACACTGGTAACTGACCACGTCACAATCGCCGAACCTGCCGCGACAACGATCAAAGTAAGTGCTGCAAGGCCAAAGCGTCTTGTTGACGTCACGACCGCAAAGATAGGTCCTGGTTCGGAAGTTCGCCGAGCTTCGAAGCTCGTGGGTGCCTTTCACTCCCGTCCCTCTACAGAAATGGTAGATACTCGCGGATCTCCCAGTCGGTCGTTGCCGCGGAATAGCGCTCCCATTCAGCGCGCTTAACGGCAAGGTGCTGCGCCACGAGATCAGACCCGAGTGCTTCAACGAGCTCGTGATCTGACTCGAGTACGTCGAGCGCTTCAGCAAGAGTCGCGGGTACGCCGAGGGTGGCGTCAATGGTGTCGAGGCCATTACCCCCCTCAGGTTTTCCGGGATTGGCCTCACTCGCAACGCCCAATCGCGCCGCCTGCAATACCGCAGCGACCGCACTGTGGACAACGGCACCGCCGTCGCTGAGTCGATGTTCGAGGCGCGCGGCTGTCCCGCGCTCGCCAGGCACACGAATGGTCGCGCCGCGGTGGTCGTAGCCCCAGTTCGCCCAGTAGCCCGACAGCGACGCCGGGCGCAGGCGCTTGTACGCATTCACCGTCGGCGCGCAGATTCCCGCAAGTGCCTGGTGGTGTTCGAGGAGACCGCCAATGGAGTGCTTCGCCAACGCCGAGAGTCCGTCCTTCGCCTTTTCGTCATTGATGACGTTCTCGCCGTCGGGACTGCGAAACGAGAAGTTGACGTGAAGACCCGATCCACCGCGATCGCTGAGAGGTTTGCCCATGAAAGTGAGCATGAGCCCAAGTTGTTGAGCGACTTCTCGCGCCAGGACTTTGAAGAGAAATGCATCGTCGGCTGCGCGCAGCGCGTCGCTGTAGCGCAGAGTGAACTCAAACTGCGGCGTGTCGTACTCGGAGTTCACCGACTCAAGGGGAATCTCCGCCTCGACGCAGGCCGACCAGATGGCGTCAATGAGCCCGTGGGGATCGACGGCGCTGCCGGTGCCGTAGACGAAGGCGCCGGGTGTATCCATAGGCTTCCAGCCGTCACCGTCGGGCACGAAGACGTAGGCCTCGAGCTCAATGCCGACGTAGGGCTCATAGCCGAGCGCCCGCCAATCAGCGACGGCTCGTTCGAGAGCTGCTCGCGGCGAAACGGACAGCGATTCGCCGTGGCGTTCAAGGCGGGCGACCACGACTTGAGTGTTCGCCTCCCATCCCGGTCGAAGGTCCGACATGTCGTAGACGGCGTCAAAGTCCGGTAGTCCCTCGTTCCAGTGACTACCCGTGGTCTCGGGGGTCATGGCCCGGTCGTAGCCGAGGGCCCACGTGCCCGTGCAGTGGTGTGTTCCCCGGTCAGCGAGGCTGGCGGGCACGTATTTTCCCCTGGCTAGGCCCAAATGGTCGGGCCACAGCACTCGTACGCGATCAAACGAACTGGTCATAACGCCTCCCGGGTCGGCCTTGGCGAAAGTAGCACGCGATGAGCCCACTCGTTTGTAAAGTGAAGTACTCATTTGATTGCAAACGACTTTTGGAGGCCCCGTGGAGTACCGCCGTATCCTGCTCGACGGTAACGTCGTTGAGGTCGTTCGCGACGGCGACACCCTGGTCGCGTCGGACGGGCGACGCGTCGAAGCGGCAACGGCGACCCACCTGGCCCCGGTTTCTCCGACCAAGATCCTCTGCTGTCATTTGAATCACGTCTCGCGCGTTCGAGAATTTGGGATTTCTCTCCCTCCGGCTCCCACGTGGTTCCAAAAGCCCGTGTCGGCGATCAACTCCCACGGCGGGGCCGTGGTTCGACCCGCCAACTGCCACTACCTGAACTACGAAGGTGAGATCGCCATCGTCATCGGTCGAACGGCCCGCAATATCAAGCTAGAGGACGCCGCGTATTACATCGCCGGCTACACCATCGCGAATGACTTTGGTTTGCACGACTTTCGCGACACCGACGCGGGTTCCATGCTGCGCGTGAAAGGCGCCGACACCCTCTGTCCGCTCGGACCTGGTCTCGTCGCGGCCTGGGACTTTCACTCGAAAGCCATGCGCACGAGCGTGAACGGCGTCGTCCGCCAAGACGGCACGACCGACGAGATGGCCTGGGACATGCACTACCTCGTCACCGACGTCGCGCGACTCATCACGCTGGTACCCGGCGACGTCATCTTGTCGGGAACGCCCGCGTATTCGCGACCCGTCGAGCCGGGAGATGTCGTCACCGTGGAAGTCGAGGGACTCGGCGCGTTGACTAATCACATCGTGAGCTCCCCGGACCCCGTCAGCGACGAGGTAGGCGCCCAACCAACCGCTACCGAAGAGGTCCTCTCGACCGCCCTGGGCGGAGACTGGGAGTTCCGTGGTCAGCGTCGACCCGAACCAACGGACCGCGCGGCTCTCCCCTACCCTCTCGTTCATCCGAGGTACGAATCATGAGCGAAGAACGCACTCCCGTCGGTGGTATTGCGGTAGCCACTGGTCACTTCATCAACAACGAACGCGTCTCCTCGCCCACGACCTTCGAAGATCGCACCCCGCTCGATTGGTCACTAAAACTCGCTGACGTCTCTCGTGGTACTTCGCTCGAGGCGGATCTCGCGCTCGCGGCCGCAACGGAGGCCTTCCCTGCGTGGGCGCAACTGGGGGTCCACGAGCGCGGCAAATATCTACGACGCCTGGCTGATCTCATCGATGACAATGTCGAACGCATCGCCACCGTCGAGTGCCTCGACATGGCGATGCTGGAAGAGAGCCTGCGACTTCGCGTCATTGCGAGAGGCGCACGCAATTTTCGCGCCTACGCCGACCTGGCCGAGCACTACGAACCTCGCCGCTGGGCGTCGAACGGGACTCACAATACGGTGCTGCGCATGCCGGCGGGACCGACCGTCGTGATCACGCCGTGGAATGCGCCCTTCATGTTGTCGACGTGGAAGTGTGCCCCGGCACTCGCCGCGGGCAACACAGTTGTCCTGAAGCCCGCGGAGTGGTCACCGTTGAGTTGCTCCTTGCTGATGGACCTGGTCTTTGAGGCCGAGTTCCCTCCCGGAGTGTTCAACCTGGTCCAAGGGCTTGGCGAAGAGGTCGGTGCCGCGCTCGTCTCGGACTCTCGCGTTCGTCGCATCTCCTTCACCGGCTCGCCCGAAACCGGAAGACGCATCGGCTCAATTGCCGCCCGCAATCTCGTTCCGTTCACCGGAGAACTCGGTGGCAAAGGACCATTCGTGGTCTTCGCCGATGCCGATCTCGATCTCGCGGTGGAGAAGGCGGCGCTTATGTACGACGACGGCGGCCAGGTCTGCCTCGCCGGAACTCGTCTCATTGTGGAAGAGAGCATCCGTGAAGAGTTTCTCGATCGCTTCGCGACGGCCGCAGAGTTGCACGTCCTCGGTGACAGCCGCGACGCCACGACCACCGTGTCGCCGCTCATCCACCCCGCGCACCTCGCGCGCGTCGAGGGCTTCGTGGATCGGTCAGTCGCGTCGGGAGACACCTTGATCTTTGGCGGCGAACGAACTACCCCCGACGGCCTCTGGTACGAACCAACACTCATAGAACCGCAATCGAATGACTCGGAAATCGTCCAAAACGAGGTCTTTGGACCGGTGTTGACTTTTCAGACGTTCACCGACGAAGACGAAGCCCTGGCACTCGCAAACTCCACGGCGTATGGACTCTCGGCCATGGTCTTCACCGCCGACGAGAAGAAGGCCGACCGATTCGGACTCGGCGTTCGCGCCGGCACAGTCTGGGTGAACTGCTATCTCGTGCGAGATCTCACGGCTCCCTTTGGGGGAATCGGCATCAGTGGGATCGGACGTGAAGGCGGCGACTATGCCCTCGACTTCTACAGTGACCTGAAGACCTATCAACTGAAAGAAGAGACCACTCATGGGTGAAATCGTTGGGGCCGGCTTCCTCGCGCACGTTCCGACGATTGTGCTCCCCGACAACGAACGGCGCGCGCTCAATAACGGTCGCGAGAGCACGCTCTACACCGGGCTCCAGAAATTGCGCCACGACGTCTTTGATGTCCTTCAGCCCGACTTGGTCATCGTCTTCGACAGCCACTGGTTCACCACCGTCGAGTTCGTGATTACTTCGGCGCAACGACGGCTCGGGTTCTTCACGTCTGAGGAGCTTCCCCGGGGCATGTCGAGCGTGCCCTACGACGCCAAGGGCGATCCGGCGTTCGCGAAACTCGTCGGGGCTATTGCCGACGCCACGCCCGACTGCTGGATCACTCCGATCGACAATGAGCACCTGCCTATTCAATACGCGACCACCAACTTCTTTTCGTTCCTGCAGGGCGACGAGGCATGGCTGTCGGTCAGCACGTGTCAAACCGCCGAGCCGGAGGACTTCGCCACGGTCGGACGCGTGATCGCAGCCGCGATTGAACGCAGCGACAAGCGTGTTGTCCTTATCGCCTCCGGAGCGCTCAGCCACACGTTTCACACGCTTCGGACCCTCCGCAACCACGAGGCCGCGGGAGAAGAGCACATTTTCTCGAGCGAGGCCCGACGAGCGGACCACGGAGTCATTGAGGCGTGGTGTCGAGGAGATCACGCCAGCGTGATCGACAACTTTCCCGAGTTCGCCAAAGTCCGACCCGAGGGACACTTCGCCCACTATCAAATGATGATCGCTGCCCTCGGCGGGCGTGACTGCGTCGCACCCGGTCGGCTCTACTCAACGTACGAGAACGCCATCGGCACGGGCCAGGTTCACGTCTGGTTCGACCGGCCCGAGAACGGTTGGGTGGCGGCGTGACGTTACGTGGCGTCCCGTTCCCTCGAACGCTGACCGGACAAGCCTCTCTCTTGCCACCGTTGCCGTGGCATTACTCGGGCGACCTCTTAACTGTGGAATATCGCACCGATCCTCGTGCGATTGCGGCTCTTCTTCCCGATGGTGTGTCGCTCGCCAACGAGGATGAAGACCCCGGTGCAGTGGCATTCATCTGGGCCGATTGGCAGAGCTGCGGTGACAACGGCGCCGAACTCCTTGACCCCGTGCGATCGCAGTACAAGGAGGCGTTCGTCGTCGTGCGCTGTCGCTACCAAGATCGCCTCTACAGCCGTTGCGTGTTCATCTGGGTCGACAAGGACTTCGCTCTCGTGCGTGGGTATCTGCAGGGGTACCCCAAGAAGCTCGGATCGATCCACCAGACGCGCCCCGTCACCAGAGGAATGGCCGGTCCGCGACTGGAAGTGGGAGGAGCGTTCGGGATGACCGTCGCCGCGAACGACCGTCGCCTCGCCCAGGCGACTGTCACTCTCGAAGGAGAGAGCCCCACGAACGGATTCGTGAACGGACACGCGATGTTGCATCATCGATGGTTCCCGCGCATCGAGCTCGACGATCGTGACTCGCTCAGCGAGGTGGTTACCATGGCCGGGGTGAACGTCGACCTCGGCCCGGCCTACGGCGGATCGGCCACTCTCGAACTCTTCGATTCTCCGAGTGAAGAGCTCGCGTCGCTCGCGCCCATTGAGATTCTCGGGGGCTATTTTCGATCGGTCGGTACCACCTTTAACGGTGGCACCACGCTCGAGGGTTAGCAATGTCTCGTCGCATCGCCAGCTCCAAAGCCGCCGTTGTCTCTCAAGCAGAAAACGATATTCGGGCTCGGCTCGACAACCACGAACTGGACTTCACGGCCATGAGCGCCGTT
>JBAQZL010000055.1:0-33539 GCA_049790955.1 Acidimicrobiales bacterium | reverse complement strand
ACCAAATCGCAAAGTTGCGTTGGTTGAGCGAAGCCCAGATGGTGTCGAGTGCTCTGCAGAATGTTCCGCTGGTCTCTGCGGTGCACGATCTGAAACTCGGTCTCGCCAAAGGTGGGAACACATCGGGGTACAACAAAGCGATCTCCACAATCGAGGCGTTCGAAAGCATCCCTATTACGTCGGAGACAAAAGAACAGATGCTCGACTCGCACCGCGACTGGTCCGCGCTCAACGCGTTCTTTGATGTTGGGACGAGTGAAGCCCGGGTTCTCATGGATGACGCACCCGCGGGCGCGTTCTTCGATCGCGCCGGTGACTACTTTGACCAGGAGCCCCCTGGACTCCACGAGGGCGTTCGCGTTGATCTCCTCAAATCTGCGGTGAGCGCACTTCGTATGGAAGCGGCGGCCCAAAACTCGCGGGCCGTTGTCTACGATGCGGCGATTGCCGACCTCAACAATTTGCGGAGTGCGAGCGCGGCTCAGATTGCGGCGAGCAACTCGAATCTCTTGAACCCTTATCGTCAAGACATTGATTACCTGAATGATCTGTTCGAGACGGAACGACTCGAGGGACCGGGGAATTCGCCGACGTAGCTAACGGCGCCCTGGTGGGAGAGGCCATGCCGTTCTCCCAGTTGCTCTAATTGGCCAAACAGACCGGGTATTCGCCACAACGTAGCGAACCGTGCGCGTCGGGATGTTCGTTGCTTCTGATCATTACCGCGATCACTGACCCGAGAGACCAAAGGGTCCGATCATCGGCGCGGCCGTTCGTGCCGCGCCGAGTAGTGGCAGATGCAAGAGCGTCTCGGTCGTGCGCAGAAGTGAGTAGTGCGTAAATTTGTCGCCCACTCGAGCGCCATGTGGCACCGAAGGCGCGATCACGAGTGTCGGCACCTGATTCGTGGCGTCGCCGTCGTTCTCGTCAAAGGTGATGAACAGGGCGAGTGAACGCGATGTGTAGAGGGAACTTTTCAGGATGAGGGGGACCATTCGTTGCAACCACGCGTCGCCTACGGATTCCGGGCAACTGTGCATGTCGTCACAGATATTCGGCACGATCATCGTGAATCGCGCGTTCAAGTTCATGGGGAGCGTTAAGGGCACGTCGTTACGTCGGCACGACGCCGTGATATTGGTGTAGTAGACGGCGGGATTGTGGCGCGCCGCGTAGGTTCCGCTGGTGACGCGGTCGCAGTTGTTCGGCATGGACTCGGCTAATGTGCGCCAGTTTGAGCCAAGTTGGGAGAAGATGCTGGGCACCGAGAGCGGATGCTCACTCGGCTCGCCGTCGTCGGTGATGCCCTGGGTAGAGCCTGACGTGAGGGCCACGTAATTTGGCAGGCTCGGGTGTGAGATCGCATCGTAGTGAGTTGCTAGTCCACAACTCGATGCGAGTTGATTGAAGTACGGGGCGTTCGGCGAGCCCACCACGGCGTAGCCAACATTCTCCAGCATGATCCACACAATGTGGTCGTAGTGGACTGGACCCGGTGCGCCACAGGGCGAGGAGGGCGTCGTCTGTTTCACGGAAGTTGCGCTCGCAGCCAGCGGGATGCCGGTCGTGAGAAGTGCGCAGAGCGTAAACGCGAGGATCCATCGACCAAAGTCCTGCCGCAGTCGTCTCATTGCGAGTTCCCGATCACGAGCAAGGCGGTCGAGACGGGTCGTTCTCCCACGTTGTTCGCGTGATAGAAAATGCGCCCGTCGGCGTAGAGCGCGGTGGAATCACCGCCGTCTAGGTCCATGGCGGTCACGACGTTGAGCGAGAGAAGCACCTTGTCGAGTTGGCTCGCTGTGGCGCCAGTCTTGTCGTCAAGACCGCCGACCGTCACGATGACGGTTCCGCCCGTTGCCGTCCACCCAATGACCGAACGCGCATAACGCTGGGTCATGTACGTGTCCGAAAAGCTGGTGGGCACAACCGCGCCGTTTTCAATCAGGATCGGGTGGCCCCCGACGTTGTTGCAACCGGCGGTTGAGGTCGTGGTCAATGAGACCGTGGCCCCGATCGCGAGAGACGCGAGTGCTGATCCCGTAGGAGCCGAAATGTCGACGTCGCCGACCACGATCTTTACCGGCTGCGCTGTCTCGGCCACCAGATCTATCTCGGCTGTCGTGTTAATCGTCGTGGGACTCGTCATCGGGGTGGTCATTCCACCCACCTGAGCGAACTCGTACGTCATTCGTCCCGCTCTGGACGGGGTCGGCAGTGAATAGGGCGAAGTGAACAACAGGGTCCCGGTGAGCGGAAGGTTGACACCCGGGTATTTCATGGGCAGCTCTTGGTTGATCGCGGTCATCGGCACGCTGACCCCGTTGACGTCGAGGCTGCTGCTCCAATTGAAGCCGCCGCTGACCGACGCACCGTCGAGGTCGACTTGTTGATGAGAGATCTCTGGAGTATGCAGAAGTACGCAATCTTGGATGATGCCGCCTACTTCATCACCCGGGTCGGGCTGACCCGTTGGCGTCGCGTCAAAGTAGTCAGCATTGACGGCCGCCACGCAGTCCGGTGTACCTCGACACATGGAGCTTGGCGTCTCGAGACCCCCGTCGACGTCGTGGTTGGCAAGGCCCACGGCGAGAGAGTAATTAGTTCCGCTGAAGGTAAGTTCGTGGATCGAGGTCGTCACGCCGTACGGGGCTCCGCTGAAAGTGCGCAAGGTGAGTCCGCCCGCGGCCGTTGTCTCCGAGGCGGCGAACTCGGCAGGCGCCTTTGCCCCGGAGACGGTCAACGGCAGAATGGAGAAGGCTCCGATCATGACCGCGGCGAGAGCGATTCTGGCGCCTTTCGGTTTTTGAAGTTCGAGGTTGTTCCTTCTGAAAGCTTGAATTCGTGACGCACATCTTCGAGAGGACGAAGTCCCCGAATTGCGGATCACGTCGTCAGGCTAGAACGATGCCTTGTCAGAGTCATAGCGCCCAGCCGAGATTAAACAATCTCGAAGGAACACCTAGAGCGGATTCAGCGGCTCAACGGGCATCGCGCGATAGTGCGCCTCAAGTTCTTGGAATCGTGCGCCCGACCCGGCGGGCACGTCTGCGCGATCGTGACCGAGAAGGTGGGATCCGAGATCCTCCAGATGTTCTTGCCAGCCAGCTCCGTATGCCCAGACCCACTCGAGATTCACGCCTCGCACCTCAAGCACCAGGATCGTGCGGTCTCCATCGGCAACGAGTTGGGACTCGGCCGTGTGTTCGGCGCCTTCTTTCTCCCACATGGTGACGCTTAGTGTTTGCTGTTGAACACATACATCAATCCGACCTCGGCCATCCCATCCACTGGCCAAGACGATGGCAGCGAATTCGCCTCCGACGCGAAGATCGCCCGTGACACTCCCAAACCAGCCCGCCAAGCGCGAGGGTTCCGTGAGCGCAGACCACACATCCTCAATGCCGGCTTCATAGCGAGCCTTTATACGCACGACGCCCACGCCCGCCGCAGAGTGCAATGTCCCTTCGAGAATGATTCCTTCGTCTCCGTTCACCGCGCCTCGCTTCTGCTATTTCGTTCAACCTTGACGTTACGAGTTTCAGATGACTCTGGCAGAGGGGGGCTGAATGTCGGGCTCCGCAACGACCGTATGAGATGCTCGACTGTCTTGACTCTCACCCAAGGGGCTACATACCAAAACTCAATGTTAGGAACCGACGGGGCTCCGCGATTGCGTTATCCCATCAATGATCTTGATGTGTGCCTGGGGACGATTCATACGCAGATATTCGATTCCGACTTCGGTCACGGTTACGAAGGAACGTCGCCCATGAAGGATCTGGCGGCCGATGAATCCCCGATCGTTCGCGTCTTCCCAAACGGGTAGACGAGGACACGATGTTCGCCAGGCCTCGAGCACTTCTGAGTAGGGACGCGGCGTGGGTTCCAGCCATTCGAGAAGATCGAGAATGAGGTCATCGACGTTGGCGCTCATAGCGTCCCTCCAGAATAATGGCTCTCGAACTGAGTGTTGGAGCCTGAGAGGCAGTTGACCGGCGATTATCGACCGATCGTCAATGATTTGGTCGTATCGAAGGTCGTCTTCCTGTCACAGAAATGCACAACTTGCAACTCGACACGCAACCTATCGACAGTTATAGATGGCGGTGATTGGGACTGTCATAACGGTGGGAGACTGCTCACGTGGACCTTCGCGGCAAATTTCAACTCAAGTCAGGTCAAGCGATCGAGTTCGTCGACGCTCCCGATTCGATCGTCGGACTTCTTTCGGAACTGGAAACCCGCCCCGGAGGCGACTCGGGACAAGCTTTGCTGGTGTTCCTTGCCAATGAAGCGTCGCTGACGAAGCGCGGCACGATGATTGTTAAGGCGACGGCTTCGGATCGCCTGACCTGGGTGGCCTACCCGAAGGCCGGAAAACTGGGAACAGATCTCAACCGCGACTCGCTGGCGGCGTTGCTGATTGAACGCGGCGTGCAGCCAGTCCGCCAGATTGCGATTGACGACGTGTGGTCCGCGCTTCGATTCCGTCCCAGCTGAGCTTCTATCCTCCGCCACTCGTCTGCTCAAGTGGCAACGTGAAAGCCATGAGATGGAACGGCTCGCCCTCGGGTTCTGTGTCATCGCGGAAGTAGAGATCGAGGTCTGGCGTTGCCGTAAACCCGAGTTGGCGATAGAGCGAGTGGGCGACGGACATCAGTGGTGTCGAATGAAGGATAACTTTGCTTCGTCCGTGCGCGCGAGCTCGGTCGATGCACTTTTGAACGAGGGCTCTTCCGGCGCCTTGCGCCTGAAAAGTGGGGTCGACCGCGAGCATTCGAATACCGGCGGCGTTGGGATCGTCGAACTCGCTCATTGCCGACTCGGGACTCGGCACGAACGTCACTCCGCCCATCAATTGACCGTGAGTGTCTTCCGCAACGTACACCTCGCTGTCGCGTGAGCGGCTCCTGACGTCGCGAAGCTCGTCCTCGTAGGGGCCTAACGACTCTCCTCCGTAGAGCGCCCGATAGGACCTCACCGTGATCTCGCCAAGTTCGTCGCATTCGCTGGGATCAAGGGGTCGTATTTTCATGACGCTGTGCATCCTACGTTTGGTCTTTTGGGGGCGTTCACCAAAAGCCACTGGCCATGACGCGAGAGGGCGGCATAAATTGCTACTGAAGGTTTTCCCACGAGCTACGGAGGTTCACAATGCCCAACGACTTCGCCATCGATATCAGCCGCATCCGAGACGAGGCTCGCGAACATCTCAAGCAGGGGGCGCTCACTCCTTCCGATACCTCAAATGTCGGCAAAGTCATCGAAGTACTCAACAAAGTGGTCGCCAGCGAGATGGTCTGCTACTTGCGCTACACGCAGAATGCGATCGTGGCCCAAGGCATCAACCGGGAGCAGGTCTCCGCGATGTT
This sequence comes from Acidimicrobiales bacterium, assembly GCA_049790955.1. Taxonomy (GTDB): domain Bacteria; phylum Actinomycetota; class Acidimicrobiia; order Acidimicrobiales; family RAAP-2; genus RAAP-2. The sequence continues at coordinate 28,167 of JBAQZL010000055.1, read as the reverse complement.
CGTAGATCACGCAACTGAAGAGCTTGGGCACTTTCAGAGGGTCTGTGACCGTATCAATCAACTCGGCGGATCGCCTGATTTGAATCCCGCCACCATGAAGGAACGTGCGATCACCGACTATGTGGAACCCACTGATGACACCGATCTGCAAGGCATGATCCGCGAGAATCTTGTTGGCGAACGCATCGTGATCGAGGTCTACACGGAAATAATTCGCTGGCTTGGTGACGGCGACATCACATCTCGTCGCATGATGGAGTCCATCCTCAAGGAGGAGGAAGACCACGCAGACGAGCTCAGCGACCTGTTTGAAGGCTGATCAAGAACTTGGCGCGAAGGGATCTAGCGCGTTAGCCCGCCCCGGTAGGTCCACATCGGGCACCCGAAGCAACTGATCTACTACCAGCCACTGGCGCTTATGGCCGAGTCGGGATACCAATCGGAGTCAGCGCTCCTTCAAGTCTGCCACTGCGTTTCGATAGTGGAGAAAGACCACCCCACTTCGAAACCTCCGCTCTCCGACTAATTCGAAGTTAAGTCGAGTCTGAGTTTGCAACGCCGGCTTGCCGCCGCCCACGGCAACGGGCACCAGGAAAAGTCGACACTCATCCACGAGACCAGTCCGGAACGCGTGCGCTGCCAAATTTGGGCCGGCCACCTCAAGGTCACGTTCGCTACTCGACTTCATCTCTTGGATCGCCGTCGGGTCGAAGACCCGTTCTATGTGAGTTCTGGCGCTAGACGCCGTCGCGAGCGACGTTGAAAACACAATCTTCTGAGCTGCGCGCCAGATCTCACCGAACTCCTGTGATGCGGCATCCAGGTCGACAACAGACTGCGCCGTTTCCCAATAGACCATGGTTTCGTATATCCGCCTCCCGTAGAGGTAAGTGCCGATCGGCGCTTCGAGATCGTTAATAAAGCGAACCACCTCGTCGTCAGGCCTGGCCCAATCGAAGTTGCCTGCTGCGTCCTCGGTATAGCCGTCGAGCGACGTAACCGCCGAGAAGATCAACTTGGCCATACGTGAGAGTATTCCGCTTTGGCTCTGGTGCCAAGTGTCGGAGACCCGAAGCAGATCTGCTACCAGACACTGGCGGCTTGAACCATTATTGAGATGGGACGTCTCTTAAGAGTGATACGACTTATTTCCAACCGATGGTGTGGCCCGCTTGGTTGATCCAACTATGCAGCTCCGGCCGAGCGGTGTCTTCCAAGGTCATCACCTTGAGGTACCGCGTGCGGTCGGTTGTTCCGAGAGGAGGCGGTGGATCAAAGTCCGCGCCGCCCAGAAAGACGACGTTCACCGAAACGTCGTACGCGACCACCTCGATAACCCATCCAAACTTTGACAGCCCGTAGTAGGCCCTCTTTCGATTCACGGCGTAATAAAGGTCAGGTAGCGCAGTTCGGATCACCTTGTCTAACCGCTTTACGATGTTCTGGAGTTCCGGCATCTGGCGCCGCAACCACTCATCAATGTCATCGTGGTTCGGCGACGGCTCTGGCGGCTTGCGCCCTGCGTTCCCCTTAACTTCCTTTGGCATCTTGCGTCCTCATTGAGACACTCAGAGTACCTAGTCGCGCCAACCCTGACAACGCTGAGGGAAGCCGTTTTGAGCCAGTGTCGCAGACCCGAAGCAATGAATCTGCCACCAAGCACTGGAGGCTTCGAAGCTGGTCCGCCCTATTCGACTGCTACACCGTTGGACTTGAGGGCGACGATGAGGCGATCATCAACACGAGGTCCAAACGAAACCCACTGACCGAGCGCAGATTTGGACGTGAAGCGAATCGTCGAGGTTCTTCTATGGGCGGTAAGAATGTCATCCCATCTAAGGTCCGTCGTCGGCAAGTACCAGGCAGCCCATCGCACATTCGGACCAACTCGTACTCCCCACGAATATTGCTCAAGTCGTGCCAGCGGCCACGTCGCCCCTATCGGCCACCATTTCGGGAACCAAATTCCGCCGCCGACAATACTGAATTCCGGAATCTCTCGGATCCCAATCGGCTGCGACCATCGGGCAATCTTGCGACGCGGAATCACGAAGCATATGGCCAGACAAAGAGCGATCCCAACAACGGTGAGCGGCCAACCAAGGAACATGCAACAAGCATTTCACGCGTGACAGTTCGGCTTACGAATGGGACAGCGTCAGAGAACCGACGTCAACAATCTAATGGTGTGCGACATCTTGATTTGAGAGGATGTCACCGAACCGCCGGTCGGTGAGCACTACAACAATCTGAGCTGCAAGCTCTAGTCGGAGAACGTGCCCCGATCGGTTGGTGAGAACGACGGAGAAGGCTGGAGGGGTGTCGTGCTTCGAGCACTGGTCCATTAGATCGCCACCGTCGCCTCGAGGTTCAATAAACGACGATGGGAGGTGACCACATGATTTTTGTTGGAGTGGACTGGGCTGAAGTCCACCACGACGTGTGCATTGTGGATGAAGGCGGCGGCGTTCTCGCGCGCAAAAGGATTCCCGACGCACTGGCCGGCGGGAATCTGCTGCACGCGATGATCGCCGAACACCTGGGTGAAGAGGACAATGCCGAGAGTGTCATCGTCGGCATCGAGACCGAACGAGGTCTCCTCGTTACCGCATTGGTCGCCGCGGGCTACAAAGTCTTCGCGGTGAACCCACTCGCCGCCTCGCGCTACCGCGAGCGACACCACGTCTCGGGCGCGAAGTCCGATCCCGGTGACGCCAAAGTGCTGGCGGACCTGGTTCGCACCGACCGGCAGAATCACCGCGCTCTCGCTGGTGACAGCGTCTTGAGCGACGCGATCAAGCTTCTCGCGCGCACCCATCAGAACACGATCTGGGAGTGCCAGCGCCAAGTGAACACGCTTCGCTCAGCCCTGAAGGACTACTACCCAGGTGCATTAGAGGCCTTTGGAACAGAGCTTTCGGGGCTCGACGCGGTGGCGATCCTCGCCATTGCCCCGACCCCGGCAAGGGGCCGCACGCTCTCCAAGGCTCGCATCGAGACGGCACTACGCAAAGCGGGGCGTCGACGTCTGCTCGACGAGCGAGTGGCGCGGATTTACGACGTGCTTCAGCGCGACCAACTGCGCCAGCCGGCGCTCTTGGAGGACGCCTACGGCATCACGACAGAAGCGACCGTCGCCAACATCGCGCAACTGAACGCGTCGATCGCGAAACTCGAGGCGTCACTGTCGACGCATTTTGAACAGCACCCGAGTGCCAAGGTCATCCTCTCTCTTCCAGGAATGGGGACGGTCCTCGGCGCTCGGGTGCTGGGCGAGTTCGGGGATGACCCGAACCGCTACGCCGACGCCAAGTCTCGCAAAAACTACGCCGGCACGTCGCCGGTGACGAAGGCTTCGGGAAAGTCCCGAGTCGTGCTCGCGCGCCACAGCCGCAACAAGCGTTTGGCGAGCGCACTGGACCAATGGGCGTTCAGTTCGCTTTTGCCCTCGCCGGGAGCGCGGTCCTACTACGACGAACTAAAGGACCGCGAGAAGCATCACCGGAAAGCGATTCGTCAACTCGCCAACCGCTGGGTCGGAATCCTGCACGGTTGCCTTGAAAACGAGGCGCCTTATGACGAGACGATCGCGTGGTCGCACCATCGCTCGAACGTCGCCGCTTGACATTAACGACCAAGGGGTGTCTCCGACTGGAGGATTGACTCTTGGCGGCAGGCGCTCCGGGTTAGCAGTTTCGCCATCTCTTAGACGTGTTACCAACTTTAGGATTACACGTCTTGGATATGGTGGCCAATGGACGGAAATGATGGGCGCCACCACGTCGCCACAGCAGCACTTGTTGAGAATGGGAGAGTTCTTCTTTGTTTCAGGACGAAGGAGCGCACGTCGTTTCCAGGCGTGTGGGATTTTCCAGGCGGCCACGTCGAGGTGGGCGAGTCTCCAGAGACTGCTCTAAAGCGGGAGCTTCGTGAGGAGCTTGGCATCGACATAGCCACTCCTGAAGGCATGCCGGATCATCAATTGGTCGAGGGTGATCTTGATTTGAAACTCTGGATCCTTCACCACTGGAAGGGAACACCAATAAACGCGGCGCCAGATGAACACGAAAGGATCTGTTGGTTCGCATTTTCTGATGCACGCGCTCTCGAACTCGCCCACGAGAGCTTCTCAAACCTCATTGAAAGGATTTCGCGCTATAAGCCGTGATAGCCACCGCAGCGCAGGGAGCCGACGTCCACAATCTTCGACGGGCGGTTTACGCCGGGGAAGCAATCAAGGAAGGCGAGCTACTTTGCCAGGCGGTGAAACTGGGCGATAGCGAACGAATCCACGACCCGACGTGAACCCGAACGCCCGCATCCACGTCTGTCGTTAACTATTCCGTAGCTTCTACGGCGACGCGAGGGACTATCCGGTCGAGCCATTTGGGCATCCACCAGTTCGCTTTGCCAATGAAGTGCATCAACGATGGCACGAGCACAGTGCGGATGATGAAAGCGTCGATGAGAACCGCTCCGCCGAGACCGATGCCGAATTCGGCAATAATCCTTTCGCCGCCAACGGCAAACGAAAGAAAGACGCAGATCATGACGAGTGCCGCCGCGGTAATGACACGCCCGGTGTTTGCCTGACCTCGAATGATTGCTTCTTCGTTATCGCTGGTGTTGAGCCACTCTTCGTGCATGCGCGAAACAAGAAAGACCTGATAGTCCATCGACAGTCCAAAGAGAATTGCGATCATGATGATCGGCAAGAACGACTCCACGGGCCCCGTCCCGGCGCCGAGCAACGAAGTACCCCAACCCCATTGAAAGACCGCGACCACGAGGCCAAAGGATGCTCCCACCGCGAGCAGGTTCATCACGGCGGCAACAAGGGGCACCACCACGCTTCGGAACGCAATCATGAGAAGGAGGCAACCCAGCAGAACAATGACACCCACGAAGAGGGGCAACTTGCTCGTGAGAACGCTCGCGAAGTCGACGAAGATCGCGGTGATGCCGCCAACGTAGATCTTGGTGTGTGTTGTCGACGTCGCCGCGGGGATGTATTTGTCGCGAATGGTCGATATCAGAGCGGCGGTTTTTGCGTCTTGTGGGCTCGTCGTGGGAAACACGTTGATGATGCCAACGGTTCCCGCGGGATTGGTGACGAGCGGCTGAACCGCGGCAATTCCTGGCTCGTTCTTCAACGTTGCGTCGAGGTTCGCCATGGCGGCCTTGTCCGCCGGATTCTTGATGGCGCCAACGACTGTGAGGGGTCCGTTAAACCCGGGGCCGAAACCCTGGGCGAGTAGATCGTACGCCTGGCGCGTGGTGGAACCTGCTGGGTCGGAGCCTTGGTCGGAGCTTCCGAGCTGCAGCGAGAAGAACGGCACGATGATCAGCACGATAATGGCGATCGCCGCCACGGTGAGAGTCTTCGGGTGGCGAGATACGAAGTGCGCCCAACGTTGCCATGGTCCGCTCACGACGATCGGACCGGGACCTTCTGCCGCGAGGGTGCGACGCTCGCGACGGCTGAGCACGTGACCTTTTTGGAATGCCAACAGCGCGGGCAGCAACGTCATTGAGGCGAGCATGGTGACGAGGACCGCCAAAGAGGCGGTAATCGCAACGCCATTCAAGAACGAGAGGCCGAGGATCAACATGCCGAGCAGGGCAATGCAGACGGTCGATCCAGCGAACAGAACGGCCCGCCCCGACGTATTGAGTGCTCCGGCCACTGAGTCTTCGACAGTGGCCCCGCGTTTCATCTCTTGACGAGAGCGCGTCACAATAAAGAGGGCGTAGTCGATGCCGACGCCAAGTCCGATGAGCGAGCCCAAAATAGGCGCAAAATTAGCGATGGCGAGGATATGGCTGAGGAGAATTCCGCCAGCGAGGGCGATGCCCAGGGCAAAGAGGGCCACCCCGAGCGGTAAGAGCATCGCGAAAAACGAACCGAAGGCGAGGGCCAAGACGACAGCGGTGGCGATGATGCCGACGAACTCGTACGGGCTTCCCGTCTTCGAATCCAGGTTGCCAATGGCGTTGCCCCCAAAGTAGACGTTCAGCGACGGCGATTGGACTTTGGACGCGGTGGTAACGACGGCCTGGACTTGCGAGTTGGTCAAGATGTTGGCGTTCTCCGTAAAGTGCACCACGGCGTACGCAATGGTGGCGCTTTTGGAGACCTGCGCGGTGCCGAGGCATGTTCCTCCGGGCAACGTCTCACTCGCTGCGAAGACTCCCGTGCAGAACGGTGACGAGACGGAGCCAACTTCAGGAAGCTTCGCGACCTTCGCCAACGTCGACTGGATGGAAGCCTTGTGCGAGGCGACCGAGCCGCCCGTTGAGTGAAAGACGATTTGATCTGTATCGCCGGACTGCTGAGAAAAACCGCTCTGCAGGAGAGCCTGAGCCTCGGTGGAGTTCGTGCCCGGCAGACTGAAGGCGTTGGAATAGGCCGAGCCTTCGGCGTGGGAGATGCCGTTGATCAGAACGAAGACGAGGATCCATGCACAGAGCACCCACCAACGGTGTCGAACACAAAATCGGGCGAGGGATTTCAAGGGGGGTCTCCTGAGGGAGTCGAAAGCGTTGAGTTACCGTGAGAACATCAAGCGAAGCACAAGTCTAGAGGAAGTCGATGACGCCACCTGAGGAGCGACCCTCACGTTTTGAGGGTCATCGCTACCCGCAGACGATTCCCGATCCGGGTGAGATTCGAGCGGGCGCTGAAGCGCCGTGGGCTAACGCGAGGACTCGAACGAATCTCACGCTCGAACTCGTGAAGGCTCGTCTCAGAGACGCTGGTCGTCTTCTCGAGGTGCATCCGTCTCCAGACCGGCCAGAAGAACTGGGCGTGGTGGCGGACGACGCGCCAACGCCGATCATGCACCGCTCCGCCGTACTCGTGGCCTTGTTTGAGGAGTCGGGAGAAACTCACGTTGTGCTCACGCGCCGATCGTTTGCCATGCGATCTCATCGCGGCGAGATCGCCCTCCCCGGCGGGCGCAGCCACGACGATGAGACGCCAACGGCGACGGCGCTTCGCGAAACGCAAGAAGAGGTCGGTCTCGATCCGGATTTGGTGACTGCGTTCGCGTGGTTGAGCCCCATTGCGACATTCGCGTCGGGCTCGGCAATATTTCCCATTGTGGGACTGCTGCGTGCTCGTCCCGAACTGGTGATTGAGCCGAGCGAGGTTGATCGGGCCTTCACGGTGGCGTTATCGGACCTGGTCGCCGACGGTGCCTTTCTCGAGGAACAGTGGCGCCGGCCCCTCCTTCGTCCCGGGGCCGACGAGGACGGCTTCTTTCCGCTCTACTTTTTCAAGGTACCCGATGATCTGATCTGGGGCGCAACGGCGCGGGTGCTCACCGAGCTGCTCTGTCTGGTCACTGGTACGCCGTGGCCCGTCCATCACGGCGGTAACGACCAATCTCGCCAGTAGAATGATCCAATCACGTCACCATTTTGTGGCGTTTTCAATCGGAGGACTTCATGGCGGAAGTTGAGATCGGCATCTTCAAATCGGCTCGTCAGGCCTATGGCTTTGACGACATCGCGATCGTGCCCTCGCGGCGCACGCGCGACCCCGAGGACGTCGATATCACCTGGCAGATTGACGCGTACAAGTTCGAGCTGCCGGTGTTGGGTTCGGCCATGGACGGCGCCATTTCTCCCCTCACCGCTATCGAACTCGGTCGACTCGGAGGACTCGGCGTCCTCAACCTCGAAGGTCTGTGGACGCGCTACGAGGACCCCACTCCTCTCTTCGACGAGATTGCGGAACTCGAAGACGACAAAGCCACCGCGCGCATGCAGCAGATGTACTTAGAGCCGATCAAGCTCGAGCTCGTCGCGGAGCGCATCAAGCAGATGAAGGACGCGGGCATCATTACGTCGGCGTCGGTGACCCCGGCGCGCACGTCGTGGATGTCCAAGACCATTATCGACTCGGGTCTCGACATCTTGGTCATTCAGGGAACGGTCGTTTCGGCGGAGCACGTCTCGAAGACGGCCGAGCCGCTCAACCTGAAGAAGTTCATTCGTGAGTTCGAAGTGCCGGTCATCGTGGGCGGGTGCGCGAGTTACCAAGCGGCGCTGCACCTCATGCGTACCGGCGCGGCTGGCGTTCTCGTGGGTGTCGGACCGGGCAACGCGTGCACGTCGCGCGGCGTGCTCGGCATCGGCGTTCCCCAAGCAACGGCCATTGCGGACGTGGCCGGCGCGCGTATGCGTCACCTCGACGAGACGGGCGTCTACGTCCACGTCATTGCGGACGGCGGCATGAGTAAGGGCGGCGATATCGCCAAGGCGATCGCCTGTGGCGCCGACGCCGTCATGATCGGTTCACCACTCACGAGCGCCATCGAAGCGCCGGCGCGCGGATTTCACTGGGGCATGGCCACCTTTCATCCCACACTGCCGCGCGGTACGCGCGTACGCACGCAGGTGCGTGGCACGTTGAAAGAGATCCTGCTCGGACCGGCGCACGAGAACGACGGTCGACTGAATCTCTTCGGCGCACTGCGTACGTCCATGGCGACGTGTGGATACGAGACCCTCAAGGAGTTTCAAAAGGCCGAAATCATGCTGGCGCCCTCGTTGCAGACCGAAGGTAAGGCGATGCAGCGCTCTCAGGGCGTGGGCATGGGACATTGAACGACTCCGTCCTCGTTGTTGACTTCGGCGCCCAGTACGCCCAACTGATTGCCCGACGCGTGCGCGAAGCGCACGTCTACTCCGAGATCGTTCCGAGTTCGATTAGCGCCGATGAGGTTCGCGCGAAGTCGCCGTCGGCGATCATTCTCTCTGGGGGACCGAAGTCCGTCTACGCCGTGCCCGCACCATCGCTCGATCCCGAGATCTACGATCTCGGTGTTCCCATCCTCGGCATCTGTTACGGCGCGCAGCTCATGGCGTTGCAGCTCGGTGGCGACGTCGCGAACACCGGAGTTGGCGAGTACGGTCGCACCACACTGACCCGCGAGGGCCCGAGTCTCTTGATGAGTGAGTGGCCGTCGCAGACGACGGCCTGGATGAGTCACGGCGACGCGATCGCCGCGGCACCAAACGGTTTTGTGGTCACCGGTTCGTCACCCGAAGCCCCCGTCGCCGTGATGGAAGACGTGGAGCGACGCCTCTACGCCACGCAGTTCCATCCCGAGGTCGCCCACACCGAGCGCGGCCAGGATCTGCTGTCGAGTTTTCTTCACCACATCGCGGGTATTCCGCCGACATGGACCAACACCTCGATCATCGAAGACCAGGTCGCCGCTATCCGCAAACAAGTGGGTGAGGAGAAGGTTCTCTGTGCGCTCTCGGGAGGCGTCGACTCGGCGGTGGCCGCCGCCCTCGTCACGAAAGCCGTCGGCGCTCAGTTGACCTGCGTGTTCGTCGACACCGGGCTGATGCGAAAGAACGAAGCCGATCAGATCGAAGAGACGTTCGTGCGTCAGTTCGGCGTTGATCTCGTCCACGTGAAGGCTCAGGACCGCTTCTTTGACGCTCTCGAAGGTGTCACCGACCCCGAGAAGAAGCGCAAGATCATCGGCGAACTGTTTATCCGCGAGTTTGAAGCCGTGGCGCGCGACCTCGCCGAAGGCGACGAGGGCCCGAAGTTTTTGGTTCAGGGAACGCTCTATCCCGACGTCATCGAGTCGGGCTCGGGCCACGCGGCGAACATCAAGAGTCACCACAACGTCGGGGGACTGCCCGAGGATCTTTCCTTCGAACTCGTCGAGCCGCTGCGCCTTCTCTTCAAGGATGAAGTTCGCCACGTTGGCGAGGAGTTGGGTTTGCCGGCCGAGATTGTCTGGCGCCAGCCCTTTCCGGGCCCGGGCCTCGGCGTGCGCATCATCGGCGAAGTCACGCGCGAACGGGCCGAAATTCTTCGTAACGCTGACTTCGTGGTCGTCGACGAGATCAGAAAAGCCGGTCTGTACCGCGAGCTCTGGCAGAGTTTCGCCGTGTTACCGGCCGTGCGTACTGTGGGCGTCATGGGGGATGGACGAACGTACGCGTACCCAATCATCATTCGCGCGGTCACCAGTGACGACGCCATGACGGCCGACTGGGCGCGCCTGCCCTACGACGTGATCGAGAGCATCGCAAATCGGTTGATCCGTGAAGTTGAAGGCGTCAACCGCGTCGCCCTTGACGTCACGAGCAAGCCGCCGGGCACCATTGAGTGGGAGTGAGTCGCGGCTCGTTCTCTGACGAGTCACTGTGGGGAACTGGTTCTGGCGATTCGCCGGCTCGACTCGACCCGGCGTCGCTTCTTGAAGGCCTGACCGCCCCGCAGGTCGCCGCCGTCACCCAACGCGGAGGACCACTGCTGGTCGTCGCCGGAGCCGGCTCGGGAAAGACCCGCGTTCTCACGAGGCGTATTGCCCACATACTGGCGACCGGTGACGCTCGCCCCTACGAGATCATGGCGATCACCTTCACGAATAAGGCGGCTGACGAGATGCGCCGACGCGTCGTTGATCTCGTTGGTGCCGACGCCGATCGCATGTGGGTCTCGACGTTCCACTCTGCGTGTCTGCGAATGTTGCGAGCGCACGCTGAGGTCTTGGGGTATCAGCGCGGGTTCACCATCTACGACGCCGGAGACGCCGAAACGGCCGTCGAGAGGATCATGAAGGAATTGAATCTCGACACCAAGCGGCTTCCTCCGCGCAGCGTCTCGGCCGCTATCTCCGCGGCGAAGAACGAGATGATGTCGCCCGAACGCTACGCCGACACCTACGGAGACGATCCCCAACGTCGCCGGATCGCCGAGATCTATCAGCTTTACGCGAAGCGGCTGCTCACGGCCAACGCTATGGACTTCGACGACTTGCTGGTCAACGCCGTCGCCATGATGAAGGCAGACAGTTACGTCCTTCGCTCCTATCAGGAGCGATTTAAGTATCTCCTGGTCGACGAGTTTCAAGACACCAACGGCGTGCAGAACGAACTGGTGATGATGCTCGCCGCCGAACACCGCAATCTCTGCGTGGTGGGTGATTCAGACCAGTCGATCTACCGTTTTCGGGCCGCCGACGTACGAAACATCTTGCAGTTTGAATTGCGCTTTCCCGACGCCGAAGTCATCCTGCTCGAGCAGAACTTTCGCTCGACCCAGACGATCCTGGACGCCGCCAATGCGGTGATTGCGAAGAACGCCTCGCGCCACGCGAAGAATCTCTTCACCGACGGCGATCAGGGAGAGAAGCTTCGCCTCTATCGCGCAGGCGACGAATACGACGAGGGTCGCTGGGTGGCGAGCGAGCTACGACGGTTGCGCAGTGAGAACGGTCTCGGTTGGAACGAGATGGCCGTCTTCTATCGCACCAACGCTCAGAGCCGAGTTCTCGAAGAAGAGATGCTTCGCGCCAACGTCCCCTATCGCGTGATCTCGGGTATGCGGTTCTACGACCGCAAAGAAGTCAAGAACGCGCTGGCCTACGCACGCCTCATCGTTAATCCCCGCGACGAGGCGTCGGCCCGTCGCGTGATCAACGAACCCAAGCGCGGCGTGGGCGAGGTCGCTCAGGCGAAGCTCGGGTCCTACGCCGCCGAGCACGGCCTCTCCTTCGCCGAAGCGGCGCACCACGCAGCGGCGGCCGGTTTGACGGGACGGGCGCTCTCGGGCGCTGACAAGTTCGCCTTCATGCTCGAGGAGCTGCGCGCGCTCTCGAACGACCTCAGTCCTCGCGAGATGATCGACGCGATCGTACGCGAGTCGGGGATGGGTGACGCCCTGCGCGCGGAAGATACCGACGAGGCGTACTCACGACTCGAGAACCTCGGAGAACTTGCTTCGGCCGCGGCGCAGTACGACACATTGATGGACTTCGTCGAACGAATGGCGCTCGTGGCCGACTCCGACCAACTCGGTAGCGGCGAAGGGGCGATCTCGATGATGACGCTGCACGTCGCGAAGGGATTGGAATTTCCGGCGGTCGTGGTGACGGGACTCGAAGAGACTGTCTTTCCTCACCGTCGTGCTCTTTTAGACGACGCCGAACTTGAAGAAGAGCGCCGACTCTTCTACGTCGGGGTGACGCGCGCGATGCGCCATCTCATTCTCACCCACGCTTGGAGCCGCACCTTGTGGGGTCAGCGTGTCGAAGCCATCGCCAGTCGATTTCTCCAAGAGATCCCGCCGGAACTCATCATCGACATCTCCACTACCTTGCCCACGAGACGCTCCAGCTTCTCGTTGGACGATGACGGCTTCGTCGGACGCTCGACATCCTTCACTGAAGGACGCGCCTTCGGGACCGGTGCGGCGCCTCCTGTTCGCTCAACCGGGGCGGAAAAGCTGGGTCTCACGGTGGGAGAGCGCGTCGTGCACGACCGCTTCGGACCCGGCGTCGTGATTCGCGTCGAGGGCGAGGGTTCGCATTCGAGGGCCGCAGTGACATTCGATGAACACGGTACGAAACACCTCGTTCTCGCGATGACGCCGCTGCACCGAGAGTAGGAACCTCTAGCGATTGGCGAGTCGGCGCCAGAGCGTGGGAGGCATGAGGCGTACCAGAATCATCACGTAACGCAACATCGGCGGGCTCCAGATCACCAGATCGTCGCTCGCGAGACCACGCACCGCGTTGTCGGCCACCTCGTTGACGCCAGTCGTAAAGGGCGTCGGCGACAGATTGAGGGACATTCGAGTGCGCACCGCGGCCGGACGCAGTAGCTGCAGGCGCACGCCGGTGCCCTCCAAGGACTCGGCGAGACAGACGCAGATCCGATCGAGTCCGGCCTTCGCGCCCGAATAGAGGTAACTGACCCGGCGCACGCGAATCGCGGCAGCGGAACTGATCACGAGAATGGTGCCACTGCCCTGGGCGACAAGACGCCTACGTACCTCGGCCAGCGCCGCTACCGGCCACGTCACGTTGACGGTGATCATCCGGGCAGATCCCTCGGCGTTGTTTTCGTCTTCTGCCTGCGTGCCGGTTGTGCCCACGGCCACAATGACAAGGTCGACTCGGTCACCGACCATATCGAAGGCTTCTTCGACCACCTGAGAGGCGTGGGTAGGTTCTTCGGCGTCAAAGATCACGATGCCGGTCTTGGTAGCGCCATACTCTTCGGCTTCGACGGCCGCCTGATCGAGGAGCGTCTGGTCTCGACCGGCCAAGATCACGCTGTGGGTACGGATCATGCAGAGCTTCTTCGTGATCGCTCGAGCGATCTCAGAACTTCCTCCTAAGACCACCACGGTCTGGGGCGGCTCGACACGAGTTTCCATCACTCTTTCCTAACATGAGTCTCGAAAAAGCACTGTTCTCAAGCCCTCTATGCTGAGATATTGATGAAGCGAACGTATCGGGTCGTAGTCGCCAAACCCGGCCTCGACGGTCACGATAGGGGCGCCAAAGTGATCGCACGCACTCTCCGCGATGCCGGTTTCGAGGTCGTCTATACCGGTCTGCATCAGACCCCCGAGCAGATCGTGCAGGCGGTCATTCAAGAAGACGCCGACGCGCTCGGACTTTCACTTCTCTCGGGAGCTCACCTGGTTCTCGTGCCCCGCGTCGTTGATTTACTCAAGAGCGAGGGTCGCGACGACGTGTTGTTGATGGTGGGCGGCATTATTCCTGAAGACGACGTGGGGACGCTCGAAGCGCAAGGCGTGGCCCGGGTTTTTACGCCGGGCGCGTCACTTGATGAAATCGGTTCGTGGCTCGAGGCAACGCTCGACGCGCGAGTTGAGTCCTGAAACCACCCCCTAACCAGTAACGAAAGAAGATGTGAATGGACCTCTTTGAGTATCAGGGAAAGCAGTACTTCGCGCGCTACGGCATTGCCGTCTCGCCGGGCGACGTCGCTGACACGGTCGATGAAGCCGTCGCGGTGGCCGAGCGCGTGGGCTATCCCGTTGTCGTAAAGGCGCAGGTCAAAGTCGGCGGCCGCGGAAAGGCCGGAGGCGTCAAGCTCGCCAACAACGTCGACGAAGTGCGTGAGCACGCGGGGAACATCCTCGGGCTCGACATCAAGGGTCACGTGGTGCGCCGCCTCTGGGTGGAACGCTCAAGCGACATCGAAAAGGAGTACTACGCCTCTTTTACGCTCGACCGTCCGAATAAAACGCACCTGGGCATGCTGAGCGCTCAAGGTGGCGTTGAGATCGAAGTCGTGGCCGAAGAGAATCCTGACGCAATTGCCATGATCTCGATCGACCCGGTGCGCGGACTCGATATCGAGACATCTCGTCGCTGGGTCGCGGAGGCCAATCTCGACGAGCCCGCGCGCGAGCAGGCGGCGGAGCTCCTGGTAAAGCTCTACGACTGCTACACGCGAGGCGACTGCGACCTCGCCGAAATCAATCCCCTCATTCTGACCCCCGACCACAAGGTGCACGCCCTCGACGCGAAAGTGACGCTCGACGAAAACGCGTCATATCGCCATCCCGAGTGGGAAGAGTTTCGCGCGGATGAGTTCGAAGACCCCCGCGAAAAGATGGCCAAAGAGCGCGGACTCAACTACATCGGGCTTGACGGCACCGTGGGCATCATTGCCAACGGTGCGGGACTCGCGATGTCGACGCTCGACGTGGTCAACCAAGTGGGAGGCACGGCGGCCAACTTCCTCGACATAGGCGGCGGCGCCAACGCCGACGTCATGGCGGCGGCGCTGGAGGTCATCAACGCGGACCCTAAGGTCACGTCCATCTTCGTCAACATCTTTGGCGGCATCACCCGCGTCGATGAGGTCGCCAACGGCGTCCTTGAAGCCTTGAAGCGCGTCACCATTAAGTCCCCGATCGTGTTGCGCCTCGACGGCACCAACGCGGTCGAGGGTCGCGCCATTTTGGCGCCGCACCTGAACGATCACCTCATAACCGAACCCACGATGATCGACGCCGCGCGTCGTGCCGTGGCGCTAGCGAAGTAGGAACCATGAGCATTTTTGTAGACGAGAACACCAAGGTCATCGTCCAGGGTTTGACCGGGGGCCAAGGACGGTTCCACGGACTGCGCAACCGCGACTACGGGACCAAAGTCGTCGGGGGAGTCACCCCCGGCAAGGGTGGCACGGACGTCGACGGTATTCCGATCTTTAACACGGTGAAAGAGGCCGTGGCCGCGACCGGGGCCAGCGCCTCGTTCGTCGTGGTGCCTCCGAAGTTCGCCTCCGACGCGATCATAGAAGCGGCCGAAGGGGGAGTCACGTTCATCGTGTGCATCACCGAAGGCATTCCGGCGCACGACGAAGCCGTCACGTACAACCGGCTCGTGGAAGACTTTCCCGGCGTTCGACTGCTGGGTCCCAACTGCCCGGGCATCATTAGCCCCGGCAAGTGCAACATCGGTATCACCTCGGGCGATATTGCGCTCGCCGGCGGGCCAGTGGGCATCGTCTCGCGCTCGGGGACCTTGACATACCAAGCGCTGCACGAGCTGAGCCAGCAGGGCATTGGCCAGACCACCTGCGTCGGCATCGGTGGCGACCCCGTGCCAGGAACCAACTTCATTGACTGCCTCGCGGCATTCGAGGCTGACCCTGAGACGAAAGCCGTCATGATGATCGGTGAGATCGGTGGCTCCGAAGAGGAGCGCGCCGCTGAGTGGATCAAGCTCAATATGACCAAGCCCGTGGTCGCGTACGTCGCGGGGGTTACCGCGCCGCCGGGGCGAAAGATGGGCCACGCGGGAGCCATCATTTCGGGGTCCAAGGGAACGGCGCAGGCGAAGATGGATGCCCTGCGCGACGCAGGCGTCTTCGTCTGCGCGAATCCCACCGAGGCCGGCGCGAAGATGGTCGAAATCGTCAAGGCGATGTAGTTGGCCCACGTTCGACTCTGTGTTTTGGTGTCGGGATCCGGCACCATTCTCGAAGCCATGCTGCAGGCGGGTCTCGATATTGCTCTGGTCGCCTCGGACCGACCGTGTCGCGCCCTCGAGGTCGCCACCGACGCGGGCCTCGACGCACGGCTGATCGATCGCGGGTCGTTTGGAGGATTCGGCGCCGCCTTTGATCGCGAGGCTTACAGCGTTGAACTCGCCGAGGTTCTGACGTCCGCGCATATTGATCTCGTGGCGATGGCGGGCTTCGGCACCATTGTGAAC
Organism: Acidimicrobiales bacterium; assembly: GCA_049790955.1. Classification (GTDB taxonomy): domain Bacteria; phylum Actinomycetota; class Acidimicrobiia; order Acidimicrobiales; family RAAP-2; genus RAAP-2. The sequence goes on along the minus strand of JBAQZL010000055.1, from coordinate 12,148 downwards.
GCGTCGTTCCATCGCGCGTTTCCGGGACGCGTCCTAAATACTCACCCGAGTCTGCTGCCCGACTTCAAGGGATGGCACGCCGTCGCCGCCACCTTGGCGGCGGGCGTCAGCGAATCGGGATGCACCGTGCACGTCGCCACCGAAGCGCTCGACGACGGACCGATACTCGCCCAGCGCCGTGTGCGCGTCAAGGCTGATGACGACGAAACGTCACTGCACGAACGTATTAAAGAGGTGGAGCGAACGCTGTACCCCGAGGTCGTCGCTAGGGTAATGGCGTCACTCGCGCAAGGCGTCGAGCCAGCGAGCGTGGCCACCTTGGAGGAGAACTAGATGCGTGCGTTATTGAGCGTGTGGGATAAGACCGACCTCATAGAGTTCGCGGGCGCCCTGCGCAAGGCGGGAGTTGACCTGGTCGCCTCGGGTGGTACCGCACAGGCGCTCGCCGACGCGGGCATCGAGCACGTGGACGTCGAAGAGGTGACCGGTTTTCCCGAGATGCTCGATGGACGAGTGAAAACGCTGCACCCGCGAATTCACGGTGCGATTCTCGCCGATCTGGATAAGCCCGAGCACCTCGCGGCGCTGGAGGAGCACGAGATCACTCCCTTTGAACTGGTGGTCTGTAACCTCTATCCCTTTCACTCGAATCCCTCGATTGAACTGATCGACATCGGTGGGCCCACGATGGTGCGCGCGGCCGCGAAGAACCATCGCCACGTCGCGGTCGTGACCAGTCCGTCGCAGTACCCGGCCGTGATCGCGGAAATCACTGAACACGGTTCGCTGTCGGAGGCCACGCGTCACGACCTCGCGCGAGCAGCCTTTGCGCACACCGCGCAGTACGACGCTGAGGTCGCCAAGTGGTTCGACGGCGGAGCACTCTTCGGCGAAGCGCCGAGCGACACCGACGCGGTGGTACCCGAGACGCTACGACTCACGCTGGAGCGTGCCGACGTGACGCGCTACGGCGAGAACCCCCACCAGATCGCCGCTCGCTACCGCGTCGCCGGATCATCGTCTTGGTGGGACGGTGTCGCGAAACACGCCGGCAGCGCGTTGTCCTATCTCAACTTCTTCGACGCCGACGCGGCGTGGCGACTCGTGCACGAACTCGACCACGACGCGCCGGGACACGAGGTCGTGGCGATCATCAAGCACGCCAACGCCTCGGGTGCCGCGCTCGGATCGTCTCTCGGTGACGCCTTTTCGAAGGCGCTCGCGGCCGACCCCCAGAGCGCCTTTGGCGGCATCGTTGCGCTGCGCGGTTTCGTTGATGAGGACGTTGCGGTGCTCATCGCAGCTGGCCCTCAAGCCGACGTGATCATTGCGTCGGGCTACAGCGATGAGGCGATTGCCACGTTGGTGTCGCGCCGTAAGGCGACGCGTCTGTTGAGCGCACCGTCACCCGAACCCCTCGGACTGTCGGTGCGAACGTTCGGCAATATGGCGCTCGTGCAGAACGCCGACGAGCTCGTCGTTCCCGCGAGCGAGTGGCGTTGTGTCACCGATGCGACGCCGAGCAAATCTCAGTTGCAAGACCTCGTGGTGGCCTGGCGGGTGTGTGCGCGCACGACGTCGAACGCGATCGTGATCGCGAACAACGGCGTCGCCGTCGGAATCGGCGCCGGCCAGCAGTCACGCGTCGTGTCGGCGCAGATCGCTGTCACGAAAGCTGGCGAGCACGCACGCGGCGGCGCAGCGGCCTCGGACGCTTTCTTTCCGTTCGCCGATGGTCTGGAATCATTGACGGACGCGGGCGTCACCGCCGTGGTGCAGCCCGGAGGCTCGGTGCGCGACCAGGACGTCGTCGACGCGGCCAACCGGGCCGGCATTGTCATGATGATGACCGGCGAACGCCACTTTCGTCACTAGGAGGACCATGAGCGCAGAACTACTTGACGGCGATCGCGTCGCGTCGGGCATCAAGATGGAGTTGACCGAGCGGGTGCAGCGTCTCCTCGCTGCGGGTCGCACACCGGGGCTCGGGACGATTCTCGTTGGTGACGATCCTTCGAGCGCGCGCTACGTCGAGATGAAGATCGCCGAGTGTGCGGAGATCGGCGTTCGCTCCTTTGATGAGCACTTGGGCTCGAACGCGACTCAACGAGAGATCGAAGAGATTGTCGACCGATTCAATGCGGACGAGAGAGTTCATTCGATCCTCGTGCAGTTGCCACTGCCCGAAGGCGTCAACGAGGAAGAAGTCCTCCTTCGCGTCTTGCCCTCAAAGGACGTTGACGGTCTTCATCCGACGAACTTGGGGCGACTCGTGATGGGCGCGCCGGGACCACTGCCGTGTACGCCCGCTGGAATCGTGGAGCTCCTCGCCGCGTACGACGTGCCCGTGGAGGGTCAACATGTCGTGGTCATCGGTCGCGGACTTACGATTGGCCGCCCGCTTGCACTATTACTCGCCATGCGAAGACCGCACTGCAACGCTGCCGTTACCGTGGTGCACACGGGCGTCGAACGTTTCGACGAACTGGTGCGAAGTGCCGACGTCATCGTGTCCGCGGCGGGTCGCGCGGGACTGGTCACCCGAGAGATGGTCAAGCCGGGCGCGGCCGTGGTGGGGGCGGGAACGTCCTTTCAAGGTAAGAAACTTCTCAGCGACATTGCCGACGACGTCAGCGAAGTAGCGGGTTGGATCACTCCTCGTCTCGGTGGCGTCGGTCCAATGACTCGTGCCATGCTGTTACGCAACGCTGTGCTGGCCGCCGAAAGGGTTTCATGACAACGAAAGATGATCGCGGGCGCGAAGTCGACGAGCGCCCTTGGGGATCGTTCACCGTGCTTGACGACGAGCTTTTTGATCACAAGGTAAAGCGCATCGTCGTCGCGCCGGGCAAGCGACTGAGTTATCAACGTCACGCTCGCCGCGCCGAGCACTGGTTCATCGTGAATGGAACGGCCACCGTAGTACTGGACGGCGTCGAGTTCGAGGTTCCCGCCGGAGGCAGCATCGATATCGCCATTGGCCAAGCGCATCGTTGTGAGAACCGAGGCACAACGCCGGTCGTGCTCATCGAGGTGCAACACGGCACCTACTTCGGCGAAGACGACATCGTGCGCATTGAAGACGATTTCGGTCGTGCCAACTAGGTCCTCGCGGGTCGACGAGCTACTCAGTCAAGGGCGAACCCGCTCCTTCGAGTTCTTTCCCCCAAAGTCTGACGACGAAAGTGCGGTGCTGGAGCGCACCCTGAACGCGCTGTCGTCGCTCGATCCCTCCTTCGTCTCAGTGACGTATCGCGGCGGTCGAGAGTCTCGCCAACGCACGTACGATCTCGTGACTCAAATTCAATCGGACGGACGCGTTACCGCGATGGCCCATCTCATCTGCGTCGGTCATCGGCGCGACGAGATGCGTGACTTGTTGAAGAACTATCTTGACGCGGGCGTCGTGAACGTGATGGCGCTGGGAGGCGACCTCTCCGACGACGAAACGCTCGCCATGTCGGAGTTCACGTACGCGCTCGAGCTCGTGGAGTTAATCCGCGAAGTCGGTGAGTTCTGCGTCGGCGTGGGAGCGCACCCTCAGGGGCATCCGCGTTCGAGCGATCGGCCCTCGGATCGTCAGCACTTAGCTCGAAAACTCGAGGCCGCGGACTTTGCCGTCACGCAGTTCTTCTTCGAGGCCCACGAGTGGGTGCAATTAGTTGACGAGCTGGGCGAACTCGGAGTCGAGAAGCCGGTTCTTCCCGGCATCATGCCGGTCACGACCCTGCACGCCGTCAGTCGGATGGCGTCGATGGGAGCCCTGGTACCCGCTGCGCTCGTGGCGCGATTGGAAGCGGCCAACGCGAGTGGAGGAGCCCCGGCGGTACGCGCGGAAGGGGTGCGCGCAGCCACCGAGCTGTGCGTTCAACTGCTGGACGCGGGCGTTCCCGGGCTTCACTTCTACACCCTCAACCGCTCGACGGCGACGCGAGAAATCTGCCAAAACCTCCTCGCGTAAGCGACGAGCCGCCCGAAAAGGGACCTGTTTATTCACCGTAGGATGGGTTCATGGCTGAGAAAATCACGATGAGTTCCGAGGGCGTTCTGCACGTCCCGGACAACCCCATTATCCCCTTTATCGAGGGAGACGGCACCGGAGTCGACATCTGGCCCGCCGCCAAACTTGTCCTCGATGCCGCCGCAAAGAAGTACGGCAAGACGATTGAGTGGAAAGAGGTCCTGGCTGGTCAGAAGGCTTTCGACGAGACAGGCGACTGGCTGCCCGACGAGACCGTGACGGTCTTTCGCGACTATCTCATCGGCATCAAGGGACCTCTCACCACTCCCATAGGCGGCGGATTTCGCTCCCTGAATGTGGCGCTGCGTCAGATCCTCGACCTCTACGTGTGCTTGCGCCCAGTGCGCTGGTTTCAAGGGGTGCCCTCACCCGTGGTGCACCCCGAGCTCGTCGACATGGTGATCTTTCGCGAGAACACCGAGGATGTCTACGCCGGGCTCGAAGTAGAAGCCGGTACGGCCGAAGCCGAGAAGTTGCGCTCGTTCGTGCTCGACGCCTTCGGATGGGACGTGCGCGAGATGAGTGGAATTGGTATCAAGCCGATTTCGAAGTTCGGGTCAGAGCGACTCATTCGTGCTGCGATCAACTACGCGTTGAGCCATGATCGAAAGTCCGTCACCTTGGTTCATAAGGGCAACATTCAGAAGTTCACCGAAGGCGCCTTCATGAAGTGGGGATACGAATTGGTTCGTAACGAGTTCGCCGATGTCGCGGTTGGCTGGAATGACTGTGATGGCAAGCCCGGCTCGAAATTGCTCGTGAAGGACGTCATCGCCGACATTGCCTTCCAGCAAGCGCTGACGCGCGCCAGTGAGTTCGATGTCATTGCGACGATGAACCTGAACGGGGACTACCTCTCCGACGCGCTCGCCGCCCAGGTAGGCGGCATCGGCATCGCGCCGGGAGCCAACATCAACTACATCACTGGCCACGGCATCTTCGAAGCCACCCACGGCACGGCGCCCAAGTATGCGGGTCTCGACAAGGTCAACCCGGGCTCAGTTCTTTTGTCTGGCGTGTTGATGTTTGAACACCTCGGATGGAATGACGCGGCCACGGACATTGTCACCGCGTTGGAAGCGACCATCGCCGACAAGATCGTCACCTACGACTTCGCTCGCCTGATGGAAGGCGCGACCGAAGTGAAGTGTTCCGAATTCGCCGCGGCCATCGTCGAGCGTCTCTAACAACTAAGGAGAGTCATGCCCACCCCCGTAAATGTGACGGTGACCGGCGCCGCCGGTCAGATTGGCTACAGCCTGCTATTTCGGATTGCGTCGGGAGCGCTGTTCGGGCCTGACGTGCCCGTAGCCCTGCGACTGCTCGAGATCGATCCGGCCATGAAGAGCTTGCACGGTGTCGTCATGGAGCTTGACGACTGCGCGTTTCCGCTTCTCACGAGTATCGAGGCGACGAGCAATCTCAACCACGCCTTCGATGGCACCAACTGGGCCCTGCTTGTTGGTTCCATTCCGCGAAAGGCCGGCATGGAGCGCGGTGATCTCCTAGGAGTGAACGGCGGCATCTTCCAACCGCAGGGACGAGCCATTGCGGCACACGCCGCCAGCGACGTGCAAGTGCTCGTCGTCGGAAATCCCTGCAACACCAACTGCCTCATCGCGCGATCCAACGCGACCGAAGTGCCCGAGGATCGCTGGTTCGCCATGACTCGCCTCGACCAGAATCGCGCCGTCGCCCAACTGGCGAAGGCGGCCGGTCGTCCCGTGACCGAAGTCAAGAACGTCGCGATCTGGGGCAATCACTCGGCCACGCAGTTCCCCGATTTCGCGAACTCCACGATCGCGGGCAAGAAAACGCCCGAGGTCATCACCGATCACAAGTGGCTACAAACTGAGTTCATCCAGACCGTGCAAAAGCGCGGCGCGGCCATCATTGAAGCGCGCGGCCTGAGTTCCGCCGCCTCCGCCGCGAATGCGGCGATTGACACGGTTCGCAGTCTTGTGAACGCAACGCCGGGAGATGACTGCGCGTCAGTTGGCGTGACCAGTCACGGTGAATATGGCGTGCCCGAAGGTTTGACGTTTGGCTTTCCCATTATGGCCAACGGGGCCGGGTCATGGAAGGTCAAAGAGAACTTCGAGATCGATGGTTTCGCGAAGGAGCGGATCCAGATCACGACCGACGAGCTCGTTGGAGAGCGCGACGAAGTACGCGCCCTCGGTCTCATTTAACGGCGGCGAAGCGTCACTGATCACGCTGCCGCTTCGCACACCTTGAGTTCCAGTTTGGTTCCGGTCGCCGTGCGCGGCGGAAAGAATGAGCTAATGAGGCTCTCCAGCGGACACGAACGCGCGTTCAGTGATACCTGCCGGCTGTCGTATTTGATGACGAGCTTGCCAGGGCATTCGTCGGCCGTCGCGGACCAGAATGGCGTCGCGTTGGCGCTTGAGGCGACGGTGATCGTATACAGCGTGGAGTCCTCCATGCAGAGTCCGCCCGGAGACGTTCGCAGTACTGCAATGTCGCTACGAAGTTTCGTAACCTCACTCGCGCTCAATTCGACGTGGGATGGCTCGCTGGAAGAGTTTGCGAGAGAGAGTCTGCCGTAACCAGTCAACGTGACCACGCCCGAAGTGGGGAGAAGTACTACGTGGATCGGCGTCCACACCACGGCAACGTCAACTCGTAGTTCTTCGCCTTGGCTCAGCGCACGTTCGCTGTACGTGACGCCGCAAAATGAGGCATGGCGATTGGTACATAACGAGAGGGCGGACACACTGCCAGAGACTTGATATCCGCCGTCGACCGTAGAGCCACTTCCTTCCCACTCGCTCTTGGGAAAGTGAGACTGTGCGAAGGAGGCGATGTCGATTGACGAAGCTGCTCGGTAATAGCGCACAATATCGATGAGATTGGCGAAGCCGGGATTGCCCGTGATTTCGTGCAGAGGCTTAAGTGGGGCGCCGAGTCGCGTTACGCCAGACGGCAGCGGGACTTTAGAGAACAGTGATTCCGCGTACGCACGCCCGGCGACCGTTCCAGGCGAGATGGCGCCGTCGGCCGGCGGCACCGCGAGAGCGGCGACGAGCGTGGTTACTACGGCAACCAGGCCCATGGTGAGGCGCAGTCCATGCAATCGGCGAGACAGCGACAGTAGCTGTCGGTGCAATTTACTCATTACTGGGGATATGTCACCGTAGAGCTCGCTCTTACACCTCGGATCAAAATAGTCTTCTCGGTTTCGAGCGATCGATGTTTTTGGATTCCGTGCGAAGGGTGAGGTACGACGTGCGTTAGGTCGATGATGCAAGCCCCGTTTCGTACGCAATGACGACCAACTGAGCACGATCGCGGGCCCCGAGTTTCGAGAGAAGGCGGCTCACGTGGGTCTTCGCCGTCGCCGCGTTCTTCGTGGGACAGGCTCTGCTCACGTCACCGGAGGTGCACGCAACGCTGTCTTCGCCCGACGCACTGCGCGAAATTCTGGGAACCGGGATATTCCACTTTCTCATTGGACTCTTCGCTCTCGGCATTGCGACGTTGATCCGCCACACGGCGGGAGCCATCAGCACCTTCGTTGGCATACTTCTCGTGCTGGCTACCGTGTTGCAGGCTCTTCCGAATTCGATTCACAACGACATCGTGCGGTTTCTTCCCTCGCGTATCGGTATAACGGTGCTTTCTCGTGGAGGACAGCCAAACTTCGTGTTTTCGCCGTGGGTCGGACTGGCCGTGATGGCTGGATATACGGCCGTGCTGCTCATTATCGGTGGCATACAAATGACCAAGCGCGACGCATAATTTCGCGCACCGTTCCGATTACCACGCCACTCGTCGCCCTCACGGCAAGAGGCGTGGTGATCGTTCTGATATCGCGCCTGTTGAGCGGTGTAGCTCTCACGATCGGACATATTCCTGACCGCGGTAACTACGAATTTGGTCTCTTCAATCTGATCTAGGGGTAAACCCTGATTCCGCATTCGCGACTCGGTATCGAGATGCGGGAAGTCCCCGATTGCTTGATCGAAGCCCGTTGTTTACTCTCAAGGGTGAGGTGAGGGAGAGTGATGCGGAGAAACAACTTGGCGCCACTCATTCTTTGCACCGTCATAGCCGCGTCAGCCCTCATTGGAGGAGGAGTCCGGAGTGTCCAAAGACTGACATTTCGCCGTACCTCGCACAAAGCGTTTTCATAACTGGCGAGGGGACTGTGTCGTTCAGATAGCGAAATTTCTCCTTGAATTCTCGGAGTATATTGAGTAGCATACTCAGTATGTACAGGACCGGGAGGGCATCTTGAGCATTCGACACTCACTGCTGGCGCTTCTGAGCGAAGGCCCTAAATACGGATTTCAGCTGCGCCAAGAATTCGAGGCAAGCACTGGTGACGTATGGCCCCTCAACGTGGGCCAGGTCTACACGACGTTGGATCGACTCGTGCGCGACGGATTGGCGGAGTCCGACGACCTTGACGGGGATGAGCGTCAACGAAACTTCCGCATCACAGAGAAAGGCGCGGCCGAACTCGCTATGTGGCTACGCACGCCACCAGATCTGGCGCAACCGCCCCGCGACGAACTGGTCATCAAGGTGCTCGTCGCGTCACGATTGTCCGAGGTGGATGTCTACGACGTCATACAAGTGCACCGTCGTTACTTAGTGCAGTTGATGCAGCAGTGGACTCGGCTGAAGGAGGACGAAGCGCACTTCGACTTGGCCTTCGCTCTCGCAGTCGATGCAGAGCTGTTTCGACTCGACGCCGTTGTCCGATGGCTCGACGCCGCCGACGGTCGACTGCGCCGCGCCGAGGTGGAGCCGCCATCGGCGCTCAACACGGTGCCGCTACCTACGCGAAATCACCCGAGGATGGGAGCCCGTCAATGAGCATGTTGGAATTAAGAAAGGTGTCGAAGGTCTACGGTCAGGGCGCGGCTGAGGTCGACGCCCTGAGCAATATCGACCTTGCGGTCGAGCGCGGGTCGCTGGTGGCGGTCATGGGGCCGAGCGGCTCTGGCAAATCGACTCTCCTCACAATCGCGGGGAGCCTCGAAGATCCTTCGGAGGGTGACGTGATGATTAACGATCAGAGGGTGAGGGGCATGTCACGAGATGACAAGGCGCGTCTGCGCCGTCGCACCGTCGGCTATGTCTTTCAGGACTTCAATTTGTTGGCGGGCCTTACCGCGGTCGAAAACGTCTCGCTGCCCCTAGAGCTCGACGGCGTGGCGATGAAGAAGGCGCGCACGCAAGGTATGGCAGCGCTCGAGGAGCTAGGGCTCTCCGAAAGGGCTGATCGCTATCCCGACGAGCTGTCAGGTGGCGAGCGTCAGCGCGTCGCCATTGCCCGGGCGGTTGTCGGAGACCGCAGTCTCTTGCTCGCTGACGAACCTTCCGGAGCGTTGGATTCCATCAACGGCGAGGCCGTGATGCGAATGATTCTGGCTGCGTGTCACCGTGGCGTTGCGGCGGTGGTCGTCACGCATGACGCGAAGCTCGCGTCCTGGGCTGATCGGGTGGTATTCCTGCGCGACGGCAAGGCGGTCGACGAGACGCTCCCCGTACCGAGCCCCGAAGCGTTACTCCATGCGGAAACGTCTCACCCGACTGACTCGTGAGCGACGTCATTGGTAGAAGCGGGCGCCGTCATGAGAACGGAGGCATGCCCGCTCGACGTGCCATGACCCGTTGGGCGTGGCGACTCCTTCGACGCGAATGGCGACAGCAGCTCTTGGTGCTCCTTCTCATCGCCGCGGCGGTGGCGGTGACGACCGTAGGCGTCGGGGTCTCAACGAACACGCCCTTGTCGCCGTACGTGGGATTCGGCAGCGCGAAAGACTTGGCGACGTTCTCGAATGACGGAGGGTCGACTGCGGCAACGATCGCGTCGTGGCATAAGAAGTACGGACCAGTCGATGTCATCGAGAACGAGACGGTGACGGTTCCGGGCTCGGTTGACACATTCGATCTGAGATCTCAGAATCCCCATGGCCCCTATGGCCAGCCCCTTCTTTCAGTGGTCTCGGGTCACTATCCGAAGACGGCCGGCGAAGTGGCGCTCACCCCGGGCGTCGCTTCCGACTTCCGACTGACGGTAGGGAGTCATTGGCGCGAGATGGGCGTCACGCGCAAGGTCGTGGGCATCGTCGAAAACCCCAAGAACCTATTGGATGAGTTCGCCCTGGTCATTCCGGGACAGGTGCCATCGCCCACTGTCGTGACTGTCCTCTTCGACGCACCACTAAATGGTAAGACGCTCCCGTCGAACGTCATCACACCGTCGTCGGTGAGTTCGGACAACACGTTGAATCCTCAGACGATCTCGATCGTGCTCGTCACGATGGCGATGCTCCTAATCGCTCTCGTCGCCATTGCGGGATTCACCGTTCTCGCCCAACGTCGTCTGCGCGCCATTGGGATGCTCGGTGCGCTGGGCGCCACCGACCAGGACATCAAGTTGGTGGTTCGTGCGAACGGTTTCTTCGTCGGACTCGTTGGCGCGATAGTCGGCTTCGTTGTCGGCTTCGCCGCGTGGTTGGCCTATCGGCCCATCTTGGTGTCGAGCGCCCATCACGTTGTCGGACCGTTTCAGTTGCCGTGGATCGTCATCATCGTGGCCGTTGTGCTGGCCGTCGCGGCAGCGTACTTTGCCTCGACGAAGCCCGCTCGGGCAATGACGCGGATCTCCACGGTGTCGGCACTTGCCGGACGTCCGGCCCCACCCAAGCAGGTGAGCCGTACTGCGGTGCCCGGGGTTGTCTGCGCCGCAGCGGCCTTCATACTCTTGGCCTACGCGGGAAAGGCTGGGGGGAACGGAGGCGGCATGGGAGAGCTGGTCCTCGGCTTCGTTGCCTTGACGGTCTCGGTCGTTTTACTGTCGCCCTTTCTCCTCACGTGGCTGAGTCGTCTCGCCCGTCGCGCACCACTGGCGATCCGCATGGCCACGCGCGACCTCGCTCGCTATCGGGCTCGGTCGGGATCGGCTCTCGGCGCGATCAGCGTCGGGGTTCTTATTGCGATGGTCGTGGTACTCGCCTCGGCGGCGCGCTTCGGGAACGTGCTGGACTACGCCGGACCCAACGTCTCGTCGACGCAACTCATCATCTACACACTGAACGGTCCTTACGGCCCCGGTGGTCCCGGTAACGCGAATGCGGATGCTGTAGCTCCGCCAACGACGGCGGAGATGGCCCGCAGTGCGCACGACATCGCCTCGGCCCTGGGTTCGCACAAGATCATCAAACTAGAGAGCACCAGCGCGACGATTCAGCACGCGGCCTCGGGGCGGAGTTACTCCGGGCCGCTTTACGTTGCCACGCCCCAGCTCTTGAACGCCTTTGGGATTAAGAAGTCCAGCATCGAAGCGAAGGCCGAGATCCTCTCCATGCGACCTGGTTTCGCGGCCATCAGCAATATGCAGATTGTGTATGGAAATTACTTCAACGGCCAGGGTAAGGGCGGTCCCTCGGGAGGCAGCGCTTGGCCCTGTCCGAAGAACGACTGTCTCGCGAACCCCTCGATGCAGGAAGTCAGTGCATTGCCCGCGGGAACGTCTGCACCTAATACGGTCATCACCGAATATGCAGTTCAGAAATTAGGCCTCACTCCCATCACCTCGGGATGGATTGTCGAGACCTCGAAGCCCCTGAGCGCCCTCCAGTTGACAGGTGCGCGCGCCACGGCCGCGGCGGCGGGCTTGTCGATAGAGAGCAAGTCGAGCATTCCCACGTCGGCCACCATCATCGACTGGGCCACGCTGGTTGGCATACTCCTCGCGCTCGGCATACTCGCCATGTCGATCGGTCTGATTCGTAGCGAGACGGCCGGCGATCTTCGCATTCTCTCCGCGACCGGCGCCAGTAGTCGTACTCGGCGCAGCCTTACAGCGGCGACCGCTGGTTCGCTCGCTCTGGTTGGAGCGGTTGTCGGGACCCTCGGAGCGTATATCGCCATGGTTGGCTTCAGCAGCAATAACAACTTGGACGGGCTCTCGTCGCTGACCTCGGTTCCGGTAGCAAACTTGTTACTGATTTTGGTGGCGATGCCTCTCGTGGCGACCCTTGTCGCTTGGCTCGCCGCGTGGCGCGAACCTAAGGGCGTCTCTCGACAGGTCGTTCAGTAGTCGAGCGACGACGAGACCGAGTAGTCGCGACGACGCCACCCTCAGCG
>JBAQZL010000054.1:0-3479 GCA_049790955.1 Acidimicrobiales bacterium | reverse complement strand
AACGCGCCTGCGCGGCGATGTGCCGGTGTCGGTGCTCGAGCGCTGCCGTCCGGCAGAGAGGGCCTACGTCACGGTCTGGTCGAGGCTGTTCGCTGATGCGAACGATGAAGGCTTTCTGCGCGAGGGCATCGACCTCAAGCTCGCTCAGAACATGGTGCTCGGTGCGCTGCACGCGATCTCATTCTCGTGGAAGCCCACCCGCATGCCGCACGTCGATGTCGTCGTCGCCAGCGCCCAGCGCACCTTGCTCAGCGGACTGGCCTCAGAGCCTCGGCCGTGGGAGTTGGTCGGAGCCGCGAAAGCGCCCACGTTCACTTCGTAAGATCGTTCAGTGACTTCAAAGGACGTGCCCCACGGGCCGCTGCACGGCATGCGGGTCGTCGAGCTCGCGACAGTGGTGATGGCACCCTACGCCGGCCAGATGCTGGGAGACCTTGGCGCCGAGGTCATCAAAGTCGAGCACGGGCCCGACAGCAGTCGCCTGATGGGGGCCACGACGACGCCGGGGCTTTCTGGGGTGGCCCTCAATCTCCATCGCAACAAGCGCTCGATTTCACTCGATGTGAAGTCCGACGCGGGTGCGAAGGTGGTCCGCCAGCTGCTGGGCAGCGCCGATGTCTTTTTGACCAATCTTCGTCCGGGACCGCTTGAGCGACTCGCACTTCGCTACGACGACCTCGCCGAAGAGTTTCCGCGCCTCGTCTACTGCGAGTCGCACGGGTTCGCCACTGGCACGTCAGAGGAGAACGCGCCCGTCTACGACGACATCATCCAAGCGCTGACGGGGCTGCCGTCCCTGAACCAGGACGTCCTCGGCACGACGGCCTTTCTTCCGTCGCTGATCGGCGACAAGATCACCGGTGTCATGATCGCGACGGGGGTCCTCGCCGCGCTCGTGCATCGCGAACGCACCGGTGAAGGACAGAAGGTGGAGATCCCGATGTTCGACACCGTGCTCTCCTTCAACCTGGTCGAACATCTGGCGGCGGCCGCCATTCCGGGAGAGCCCGCCGGCTACAGCCGGATCATGACCCGACACCGCGGGCCGCACCAGACCTCAGACGGCTACGTCGCGATCATGCCCTACACCGATGACCATTGGCGGGCGCTGTTCGTAGAGGTCGGCCGGATGGATCTGATGGAGCGTCCCTGGTTCGCCGAGCACGGTGCGCGCCTGCGCGACGCCGACCGCGTCTTCCAAGATCTCGCCGAGATCGTCATCGACCGCACGACCGCGGAGTGGCTCGATGTCTGCGAACGCCTCGGCATCCCCGCAGCGCCCGTGCCCACTTTGGATGAGATCGTCAACGACCCCGCGCGTCATCGAGGCGTCCTTCGCGATGCGACTCATCCGGTCGTGGGGACCTACCGCCACATCGAGTCGCCCATCCAGTTGTCGGCGACCCCGACAGCCTTGCGCCGCAGCGCACCCCTTGTGGGTGAGCAGACCAACGAGATCCTCACCGAGCTTGGGTATTCGCCCAGGGAGATCGACGAGATGATCGAGCGAGGCGACGCGCGGCGTCCTCGTCGCTGACGCGTGGCCCCTCAGTAAACTTCGCGCATGTTGATCGACAGCGGTATCGGTTTTGACCCGTCATCAATGGGAGCGCGAGCGCACGAGCTTGAAGGCCTTGGCTTTGACGGGGCCTGGGCCGCCGAGATCGGACACGACCCGCTGATGATCCTCGCTGCCGCCGCACCCGCGACGACTCGACTCGAACTCGGTACCGGCATCGTCGTCGCTTTCGGTCGAAGCCCGATGATCACCGCCACCATGGCGAACGACCTGCAGGTTCTCTCCCAGGGGCGCCTCCTTCTCGGACTCGGCTCGCAGATAAAGCCGCACATCGAAAAGCGCTACTCGATGGAGTGGTCGCACCCCGCGCGGCGTATGCGCGAGTACATCCTCGCCATGCGTGCCATCTGGGCGAGTTGGAACGACGACGAGAGGCTGTTCTTTCGCGGTGAGTTCTACCGGCACACCCTGATGACGCCGTTCTTCAGTCCCGCGCTGCATCACTATGGGCCGCCTAAGGTCTTTCTCGCCGCGGTGGGCGAGCTCATGACCGAGGTGGCCGGTGAGGTCGCCGACGGCCTCCTCATCCACCCCTTTACGACCGAGCGCTATCTTCGCGAAGTGACGATGCCCGCGCTCGAGCGAGGGCTCGCTAAGTCGGGTCGTTCGCGTTCGGACGTTCAGATCGCCTTCACGGGCATGGTCGTTGCGGCCGACACCCGCGCGTCGCCGCAGGCGGCGAGCGCGGCGGTGCGCAAGCAGATCGCCTTCTACGGATCGACGCCTGCGTACCGCGGCGTCCTCGACCTGTCCGGCTGGGGCGACTTGCAGCCCAAGCTCAACGAGCTTTCGCGTGTGGGGGAGTGGGACGCGATGGCCGACCTCATCGATGACGACGTCGTTGACGCCTTTGCCGTCGTGGCGCCGCTCGACCAGGCGGCGGCGCGCGTCACCGAGCGCTTGGGCGACGTGATCGACCGATTCGGCCTCTACGAGAACGAGTTGCTCGGCGACGCCGCAGCCGTTGAGATACTTCAGAGTTTTCGCGCCATACGCTGAGTGAGGCTTCGCTCGACCCTCTTCTGCGTGACGAGCGAGCGGGGTGGTTTCAGATCGATGTGACGCGAGGCTCGCCGATCCGCCACACTAGAAGGAGACACTGGAGGCATCATGAATAGGATCACGCACTGGATTGACGGGAAGCCCTTCGTTGGTGACGCGGAACGTCACGGGAAGGTCTTCAACCCGGCCACCGGGGTCCAAAGTGGCGAAGTGGATTTCGCCTCGGTCAGCGAGGTTAACGCGGCGGTGGCAGCTGCCAAGGCAGCATTTCCGGGCTGGCGCGCGACCTCGCTCGCCAAGCGCACGGCCGCGCTCTTCGCGCTGCGTGAGCTGCTCGTGGCCCACGCAGGCGAGTTGGCCGACATCATCGTCAGCGAGCACGGCAAGGTGAAGGGCGACGCAGCCGGTGAAGTGGCTCGCGGTCTGGATGTTGTTGAGTTCGCGTGCGGCATCGCACAGCTGATGAAGGGCGAGTTCACCGAGAATGCCGCGACAGGTGTGAACGTGCACTCGGTGCGCCAGCCTCTTGGCGTCGTCGCTGGCATCACGCCGTTCAACTTCCCCGCGATGGTGCCGCTGTGGATGTTCCCGCTTGCCATCGCCACCGGCAACACGTTCGTGCTCAAGCCGTCCGAAAAGGATCCCTCCGCATCGATCTTCCTCGCCGAGCTTGTCGCGGAAGCGGGTGTGCCTAACGGCGTCTTCAACGTCGTCCAGGGTGATCGCGAAGCGGTCGAGAGATTCCTCGGGCACCCGGGCATCGGGGCGGTGTCCTTTGTCGGCTCGACGCCCGTCGCCCGTCACATCTACGAGACGGGAACCCGCCATGGCAAGCGGGTCCAGGCCCTCGGCGGGGCCAAGAATCACATGGTCGTGCTGCCTGATGCCGACATTGGCT
>JBAQZL010000053.1:0-7281 GCA_049790955.1 Acidimicrobiales bacterium | reverse complement strand
GCATGATGGACGGCCAAGTCGCCGCGATTCGTGCGGCTCTCGAGGGGGCGAGCTACGACGAGACAATCATCATGGCCTACGCGGCCAAATACGCGAGTGGACTCTATGGCCCGTTTCGCGAAGCGGTCGGCGTCGAGATCGTCGGCGGCGGAGACCGCAAGAGCTATCAGCAAGATCCTCGTAATCGTCGAGAAGCACTCCGCGAAGCCCGCCTTGACGTCGACGAAGGCGCCGACATCATCATGGTGAAGCCGGCCATGACCTATCTCGATATCGTCGGGGATCTTCGCCGCGAACTCGACGTGCCAATCTCCGCCTATCACGTCAGTGGCGAATACGCCATGGTGAAGGCGGCCGCCGCGAACGGCTGGATCGATGGACCGGCTGTGGCACTCGAACAGTTGACGGCCGTGCGCCGCGCGGGCGCCGACTTCGTGCTTACGTACTTCGCGAGAGAAGTCGCCGAGGAGTTGGCTCGTTGAGTTCAAACGAAGTCTGGTTCGAAAGAGCCCAGGCGGTCATCCCCGGCGGTGTCGACTCTCCAGTGCGCTCTTTTCGCTCTGTTGGCGGCACGCCTTACACCGTTGCGAGCGGAAGAGGCGCCTACGTCACCGACGTTGAAGGTAACGAGTATCTCGACTACGTCCAGTCCTACGGCGCTTCGCTGCTCGGCCACGCCCACCCCGTCGTTGTGGAGGTACTTCGCGACGCGGCGACCAAGGGCACGACCTTCGGCGCGCCGACGCCCGGCGAAGTGCTGCTCGCCGAAGCCATGGTGTCGCGAGTCCACGGACTCGAACAGGTTCGTCTGGTCTCCTCGGGCACCGAAGCGGTCATGAGTGCCGTCCGCCTCGCGCGCGGCTATACGGGTCGCGACAAGATCGTGAAGTTCGACGGTTGCTACCACGGTCACTCCGACGCACTTCTTGTGGCGGGCGGTAGCGGTGTCGCGCAGATGGGGCTTCCGGGGTCGGCCGGCGTGACGGCGGGCGCCGTTGCCGACACCATCGTCGCCCCGTACAACGAAGTTCCCACGCTCGATGAGTCGATCGCCGCCGTCCTCGTCGAGCCGGTGGCCGCGAATATGAATCTCGTTGCTCCGGGTCCGACGTTTCTCGCGGACTTACGCGCAGAGTGTGATCGCGTGGGGGCGCTCCTTATTTTTGACGAAGTCATTACCGGCTTTCGCCTGGCGATGGGTGGGGCCGAAGAGTACTTCTCGGTTACCCCGGATCTGTGGTCCTTTGGCAAAGTGATCGGCGGGGGACTGCCTGTTGGCGCGTTCGGCGGTTCGAAGAGAGTATTGGCGTCGTTGGCTCCCCTCGGTCCCGTCTACCAGGCGGGCACGTTGTCGGGTAACCCGCTCGCCACAGCAGCGGGCGTCGCTGTGCTTGAGAACGTCACGATTGATGAGTTGGCATTACTCGCGGGACGGGTGAAGAACTTCGCCGCGGACCTGGAGACCGCCATTCGTGACGCCGGGGTCTACGCCCTCGCGCCAAATGTTGGCGCGCTAATGGGTCTCTACCTCAGTGAGAGTGAAGTGACGGCGCCGCGCAACTTTGGCGAGGCCAAGGCTCTCAACGAAAACGGCCTCTACAAGAAGTTCTTTCACGCCATGCTCTCGCGCGGCGTGGCGCTCGCCCCGGGCGCCTACGAGATCCTTTTTGTCTCGCTCGCTCACACGGTGGCGGACCTTGAGCGCACCGTGAGCATCGCGGCCGACGCGGCGAAAGAGATGACAGCGTGACCGACACTCGCAGCGAAGACTGGGCGGTACGCCCGCCATTTGTCCCGAACGGGCCAACTTCACCGGTCGTTCTGCTCACCGACGACTCGGGACTGACGCAACTCGCGGGCATACCTCCGGTCGCGTGGCAGACGCCGTGGAGCGAGATCTCCAATCTCGAACTCGTGCGTATCTCGCACCAGATGTTGTTGTTCGCGACGATCGGCGGTGTTCGCTACACCTGGCGCCACCGCGACCAGGTCGACTACGAAAAGTTGCGAACGGTGGTCGTCGAACACGGTGGCGTCGTCACCCAGCGCCGACGCCGCGCCGGAGTCTTCGCGATCGTGGCGATCGTCGTTCTCGCGAGTTTCGGCGGTGGCATCGCCGCGTGGTTCAATCGCGGTAGCAGTGGCGCGCAAGAGCTCTCCGACGCGCGCCACGTGAATCTGACGTTGAACGACCTGCCGAGCGGTTGGTACAAAACGACGCAGACGGTTTTGAACTACCTTGTTCCTCCGTCGAGCAAGGTCTACACCTCGACGACCACCACGACGAAGCCGGCGAAGGATACGAGTTTCGACAAGTCGGCCGCGGTCTTTCAAAAGTGCCTCGGGGTCACGAACAAGGATGATCGCGTCTACGGAGCCGCCGGACAACAGCCCGACTACCAGGTCTCGTCCCCGATATTCAATACCAACGCGAGCGGCGGGATTGAACTCGCGTCGACGTCGCAGTACTACCGAACGACGACGATGGTTGACAAGGACACGAAAGAGATGTCCATGCACAACTTCGGATTGTGCTTCGCGACGTCCAGCGCCGACATCATTGAGTCAGGATTTGGTCTGACCAACCCCACCACGAACGTGGCGAGCAACTTTCAGCCCACGACCTTCACCAAGGGCTGGTCGAGCGGGGGAGTCATTTCGTTCAGCGATCCGAGCGTGAAGTCCAAGTTGCAGCTCGTCATGGTCGTCATCACTCACGGTCACTACGAAGTGACACTCAGCGCGATCGTCGGATCATTCACTAAGGCGAAGACACTGCTCTCGAGTCTCACCAACACGCTGTTATCGCGCATGGAGAACTCGAGTTCAAAGGCCGTCTAGGCCGTCAACTCTTTTTTGTCGTTGAAGACGAGTTGCCACGCCTGTTCGGGAATGGCGCTCGCGAGGCGCGTCATGGCGCGATACCCGATCTCTGCCGGACCTGAGTCGTCGTTGTTCATCAGGTTCGCCATGATCTTGAGCAGTTCACGCATCAAAGGCGGTATGCGCATGCCCGACGCCACGCAGATCTGCAGGACCCTCGGCTCAGAGATCATGCGCACGAAGGCGCGCGCCACGCGGAAATAGTCGCCGTAGGCGGCGTCGAGACGTTCGTCGTAGAGCGCGAGGACTTCGTTGTCGTTCGCGAGCAACGCTTCGCCGAGAACCGACGCGGCCAGGCGTCCTGATTCGTAGCCGTAGGCGATTCCCTCACCGTTCATGGGGTTCACCATGCCGGTCGCGTCACCGATCGTCAGCGTGTTGCGTCCTACGCGCGGACCAATGGAGAGTCCCATCGGGAGTCGTCCGCCCGTCGGGGGACCACAGCACGTCTCGTCGTTGAGGCCCCAGGCGTCACCGACTTGAGCGACAAAATAGTCCTGGAGTTTCGTGGTGTTGACGCCCTTCCAGGCGCCGCCCGTCGAGAGCAGACCGACGCCCACGTTGACGCGACCGTCGCCCAAAGGAAAGATCCAGCCGTAGCCGGGGACCACTGCACCGTTGGTGTCACGAATGTCGAGGTGCGAGTCGATCCACGGTTCGTCGTGTCGATCGCTCGTGTAATAACCGCGAAGCGCCATTCCGAGGGGCCAATCGCGGTTTCGCGTCACGCCGAGTTCGCGACCGAGCCGGGAGTTCTGCCCGTCGGCGACAACGAGGTAGCATCCCCGAATCTCGGCGGTGGCCCCGGTGTCCTTATCCTTGACGACGACGCCAGCCGCACCCACGAGCTGCTTCTCGCGACCGGGGGTCGGCTCGAGAAGATCAATCGCCTCGACGCCGTTCAAAACCGTCGCGCCATATTTCTCGGCGTTTTCCGCGACGAGTCCATCCAGGTTGAAACGGGTGATGGTGTAGCCGTAGTTCGGAAAGACCGGATGCTCGGGCCATTTCATGTCGAGCTCGGCGCCAAAGCCGAAACCTCGTAGGCCCTGGTAACGGTGGCCGTTCGCGGCGACGACGCCCTCAAGGCCCATTTCGGCGAGTTGATAGACCGAGCGCGGCGTGAGGCCATCGCCGCAGGTCTTCTCTCGCGGGAAGTGCTTCTTCTCGATGAGGCACACCGACCAACCGGCTGACGCCAACCAATACGCACAGGCCGAACCGCTCGGGCCACCGCCAACGATGACGACGTCGTAGGTGATCGGCTTCGCGACCACGTCCTCGAGGGTTTTCACGCGACCAGCCTAGGGCGTTGACGCACCCCGCGACCTCGACAGAGGGCCTCGCGAGGTCTGGTAGAAATGATGGACGTGGACCAGTACATCTCAATACTTGGACTCCTCATCCTCGGAGTGCTGTTCGCGTCGGGATCGTTTGTAGCGTCGAGTCTTCTCGCGCCGCACAAGCGGCCCAGTGACGCGAAATTGGCACCCTACGAGTGTGGGATTGTCCCCGAGGCAGAACCTCCTCAGCGCTTTCCGGTGCGCTTCTACCTCGTGGCGATGATCTTCGTGATCTTCGACATTGAGGTGGTCTTCATGTATCCCTTCGCCGTCGTCTTTCGCCAGCTCGGCGCCTTCGGACTCGTTGAGGTTTTGATCTTTTCTCTCGCCGTCTTCGGCGCGCTCCTCTTCTTGGTGGCCGAAGGTGCGCTCACCTGGGGTCCCGTGAAGCACCTGGTTCCCGGCATGCCCGCGCGCACCAGTTCGTCCACCATCGTGCGCATTGGCCGCGACGACGAGGCCGCGTAGTGGCCCTCGAGGATCTCCAGCACAACTTCCTGACCGGCCAAGTCGAAGACCTGGTGCGCTGGGCGCGACGCGCCTCGGTCTGGCCCGCGACCTTCGGTCTTGCGTGCTGCGCCATTGAGATGATGGCCGCCGGTGCTGCGGACTACGACCTCGCCAGATACGGCATGGAGGTCTTTCGCAACTCCCCGCGTCAGGCCGACCTCATGATTGTCGCCGGTCGTGTCAGCCAGAAGATGGCTCCCGTCCTTCGTCAGGTCTACGACCAGATGATGGAGCCCAAGTGGGTCATCTCAATGGGCGTCTGCGCCTCGAGCGGTGGCATGTTCAACAACTACGCGATCGTCCAGGGCGTCGACCAGATTGTTCCGGTCGACGTCTACGCGCCCGGATGCCCGCCGAGCCCCGAGACACTGATGCACGCCATTCTCACGTTGCACGAGCAGATTCGCACCGGCGAGATCTTGCAGCGCCGTAGCGAGGGTCGCCCCACCCACGTCGCCGACCAGTCGAATGTATGGACTCCTGAAGTCCCCGTTGCCGTGAGGGTGGGAACGCCGAAGTGATCCCCCTACCCCTTACGGCCCCCCCAGGAGTCGTTCTCGCCGACGTGCTGGCGAGCGACCTCGGATGCTTTCCGACCATTGAGCAATACGTTGAGCTCGTGGCGGCCTTTAAGGCTGATCACTTCGAGATGTGCGTCGACCTCTGCGTCGTGGACTACCTCGAGCACTTGACGCGACCGTTGCCCGAAGAGGTGAAGCCGACTCGCTTCGAAGTTGTCGTGAACCTCCTCAGTCTCTCTAAGCGCCAGCGCGTGCGCATCCGCGTGCAGGCCGGCGACGACAACCCGCGCGTGCCCACGCTCTTTCACCTCTACCCCGGAACCGAAGCGATGGAGCGCGAAGCCTTTGACATGTTTGGCGTGCTCTTCGACGGCCACCCCGATTTGACGCGCATATTGATGCCCGAGGACTGGGAAGGGCACCCACTGCGTAAGGACTACGCCGTCGGAAAGATTCCCGTGCAGTTCAAGGAAGCGCCGGGGCCGCGATGAGCGACGAACCAACCGTCCGCGTCGCCGAGCGCATTGACCTCATCGTCGCCGAGACCTCTGAAGGTTCGCAGGGCCTTCAGGCCCGTAG
This sequence comes from Acidimicrobiales bacterium, assembly GCA_049790955.1. Taxonomy (GTDB): domain Bacteria; phylum Actinomycetota; class Acidimicrobiia; order Acidimicrobiales; family RAAP-2; genus RAAP-2. The sequence goes on along the minus strand of JBAQZL010000053.1, from coordinate 1,445 downwards.
TCAGACGAACGTCGATGAACTCGGTCGCGAACTCGGGGCCGTTCTCCGTACCAGCGACCTGACCCTCGATCCGAACGACGTCGACTACGAGCGTCGCGACGACGAGACGATGATTATCAACATGGGTCCGGCCCACCCGTCGACCCACGGGGTACTGCGTCTCATGTTGGAGCTCGACGGCGAGTACGTTCTGCGCACGAAGCCGGTGATTGGCTACTTGCACACCGGCATGGAGAAGACCGGAGAAGTGCTCAGCTACATCCAAGGTGGCACCAACGTCACCCGCATGGACTACCTGAGTCCCATCGGCAACGAACTCTGCTTCTCCATGGCCGTCGAGAAGCTCCTGGCCATTGAGATTCCCGAGCGGGCCACCTGGATCCGCATGATGATGGCTGAGCTGAATCGCATCTCGTCGCACCTGGTGTGGATCGCCACCAACGGCATGGACATCGGCTCGACGTCGACCATGATCTACGGGTTTCGCGAGCGCGAGCTGATCCTGGCCTTCTTCGAAAAGACGGCCGGGCTTCGCATGAACCTCAACTACGTGCGCCCGGGCGGTGTCGCGGCCGACCTTCCCGACGGCTGGGAAGACGACGTTCTCGTCATCTGCGACACGATCTACGAACGCACCTTCGAGTACGACGAGCTCTTGACCGGTCAGCCGATCTTTCGCGGTCGCATGGTGGGGGTCGCTCCCATCAACGCCGAAGAGGCCCTGGCCCTCAGCGTTACTGGACCGGTATTGCGCTCGACCGGTGTGCCGTGGGACCTCCGCCGCACGATGCCCTACCTCGCCTACGACCAGGTGGAGTTTGACGTCATCGTCGGCACCTACGGTGACAACTTCGACCGGTACGCCATTCGCCTCAATGAGATCCGCGAGTCGGTACGCATTATCCGTCAGTGCATCGAGAAGATGCCCCTCGGCGACTACCGCAGCCAAGACCCCAAGGTCACGCCGCCGCCGCGCGCGCGCATCGACGAGTCAATGGAAGCGTTGATCCACCACTTCAAGCTCTTTACTGAGGGTTTCATGGTCCCTCCGGGCGAGGTGTACAGCGCCATCGAGTCACCGCGCGGAGAGATCGCCTGCTACATCGTGGCCGACGGTGGTCCCAAGCCCTACCGCCTGCACGTGCGCGGGCCGAGTTTTGTGAATCTCCAAGCGGTGCCACTCCTCATGCGCGGAGGAATGCTCTCTGACGCCATCACCGTCATCTCCTCGGTAGACCCCATCATGGGCGAGGTTGACCGATGAGCCATCTTCGCAACGACCTTCGCCAACGGGCCGAAGAGATTGTCTCTCTCTATCCGCGCAAACGCTCCGCCATGTTGCCGTTGCTGCACCTGGCCCAAGAGCAGGACGGCTACTTGAGCCCGGAAGGCATCGCCGAAGTCGCTGAACTCACCGGCACGACGCCGGCCGACGTACGCGGCAC
>JBAQZL010000052.1:0-31385 GCA_049790955.1 Acidimicrobiales bacterium | reverse complement strand
ACGTCGGTACGCGCGTCGCCGACCGAGTGGCGTTTGTGAAGTCAAAGATGGACGAGTACAACGTCTCACTCGACCATTCGACGGCCCAGCGTGTGGCGGAACAAGTGGGCGACGACGTGGCGCGGGTCTACGCGCTGGCACGCACGCTGCAGTCCATCTACGGGAGTGCCCCGCTCTATTTTCGCCGCGTCGAGCCCTACCTCGGGGACGCCGGCGACGTCCCGGTATGGGATCTCACCGACGCGCTTGACGCCGGTGACGCCACCAAGGCCATCGTCGTCGCTCGGCGAATGCTCGAGTCGAGACGGCGCGCGGGACTGCAGATTGTCTCGGCGCTGCAGCGTCACTACCTCAACATGAGCGCCCTCGGGGGATCCGACGCGCGAACGAAAGAAGACGCCGCGCAGTTGCTCGGTATCAACGCCTATCCCGCCGGCAAGGCGCTCGCCATGTCCGAGCGTTTGGGGGCCGCGCGACTGGCGACGGCCGTGCACTGGATCACCGACGCGGATCTTGACCTCAAAGGCGGTGTCAGCTACGGGGGGAAAGACCTCGAGAGCGATCTGGACGTGACAGAACTAACAGTGATTGAGGTACTGGTAGCGCGACTCGCGCGACTGAGCTTTGGCGCGAGGCGCCGGTAACTACGCTTCTTCGCGCAGCGCGGCGATCCGCTTCATCAAGCCGCTCTTCTTGTTGGCGGCTTGGTTCTTGTGAATGATGCCCTTAGAGGCGGCCATGTCAATGCGCTTTACCGCCAGGCGGAGAGCTGTCGCCTCGTCGTCACTACCAACGGCCGCGACGGCGTTCTTGGTACGGGTACGCAGTTCGGACTTGACGGCTTTGTTACGCTCGCGGTCTTCCGCGTTCTGCTTATTACGCTTGATTTGGCTTTTAATATTCGCCACGAAAGACAACCTCGTTCTTAGGGCGCAACAACTCGCTGCGCGGGCCTATCGATGCTACCAGAGCCTCCGAGAACCCTTCCACTCTTACGAATTTCCGGCAGCGACCGGTAGCCTTAAGTGACCGTGGCCACTTCTCCATCCTCCGTCGATTCCTCGAAAATTCGCAATCTGAGCATCATTGCGCACATCGACCACGGCAAGTCCACGCTCTCGGACCGGATCCTGGAGATAACCGGGGCCGTTGATCCTCGTCTTATGCGCGCGCAGTATCTCGACTCGATGGATATCGAGCGCGAGCGCGGCATCACTATCAAGGCTCAGAACGTCCGGGTGAAGTACCAGGGCCACCTGATCCAACTCATCGATACTCCCGGGCACGTCGACTTTGGCTACGAGGTCTCGCGCTCGCTGGCGGCCTGCGAGGGAGCGGTGCTGCTCGTCGACGCCAGCCAGGGCATTCAGGCCCAGACGCTGGCTAACTGTTACCAGGCCCTCGAGCACAACCTCGAGATCGTCGCGGTTCTCAACAAGATCGACCTTCCCGCGGCCGACCCCGAGCGCTGTAAGGACGAGCTCGAACGCGTGCTCGGCATCCCGGCCGACGAGGTGCTCTCGATCTCGGCCAAGACCGGTGAGGGCGTGTCGGCGTTGCTCGACGCCGTCATCGTGCGCATTCCCGCGCCGACCGGCGATCCGTCAGCGCCACTGCAGGCGCTCATCTTCGACTCCTATTACGACCAGTTCCGTGGCGTCATTAGTTCCGTGCGCATCATGCAGGGAACCCTTCGCGACGACACCCGTATCCGCATGATGCGCGCCGGCACGAATCATGAACTCGAAGAGATCGGCATTCGCACGCCCGAGATGTTGAAGGTCGACGTACTCGGTCCGGGCGAGGTGGGTTTCGTCGTCGCTGGCATACGCGACGTCGGGGGAGCGCGCTCGGGAGAGACCATCACCGAAGCCGCCCATCCGGCAGCCGCGCCCCTCGAGGGGTACTTGGATCCCAAGCCCATGGTCTTTTGTGGCATCTATCCGATCGACGGCGACGATCTCGCGGACATGCGTGACGCTCTCGACAAACTAAAGCTCAACGACGCATCGATCACCTACGAGCCGGAGAAGTCCCACGCTCTCGGCTTCGGCTTCCGCTGTGGTTTCTTGGGTCTGTTGCACATGGAGATCGTTCGCGAGCGCTTAGAGCGAGAGTTCAATCTCGGCATCATCGCGACTGCGCCGTCAGTCGTCTACCGCGCTTTTCTTACTGATGGCTCCGAAGTGCTGGTCGACAATCCGACGGACCTACCGGACCCCAGTCGCCTCGACCACGTCGACGAACCGATGCTTGACGTCACGATCTTGACGCCGGTCGAGTACCTCGGCGCCGTGATGGATCTCGGTCAAACTCGCCGCGGGGAGATGACCAAGATGGAGTACCTCTCGACCGAGCGGGTTGAGTTGCGCTACCGGATCCCGCTCGCCGAAGTCGTTATCGACTTCTTCGACTCCCTGAAGAGTCGCACCAAGGGCTACGCCTCGCTCGACTACGAGCCGGCCGGCTACGTGACGAGCCAAGTAGTGCGCGTCGACGTTCTCATCAACCACGAACCGGTCGACGCCTTCTCCACGATCGTTCATCGTGATAACGCCGACGTGTATGGACGAAAGATGGCCGAACGCTTGAAGGAACTGATTCCGCGCCAGATGTTCGATGTTCCTATCCAAGCCGCAATTGGCGGACGGATTATTTCGCGAGAGACGGTGAAAGCTCGCCGCAAGGACGTGCTCGCCAAGTGTTACGGCGGCGACATCACCCGTAAGCGCAAGCTCCTCGAAAAGCAAAAAGAGGGCAAGAAGCGGATGAAGAATATCGGTCGGGTGGAAGTGCCCCAAGAGGCCTTCGTCGCGGCACTCAAGCTCGACGAATAGTTCTCATCTGGCCCGTCGCTGTTCGTCGGACGCACGCGCCATCATTGGAGACGTGCGTGAGCGGGCCGGGGTACTGATTATTCGAAACGGCCGTGTTGCCCTCATCGAGCGCCACACGCAGGGACGGCGGTTTTGGGCTATTCCCGGTGGCGGAGTTAAACCGGGCGAGACGGTCGCCGATGCGGCTCACCGAGAAGCGGAAGAAGAGCTTGGTGTGCCGGTGAACCTAGGAGCCCTCCGGGTGCGCATTGACCATCGAGAAAGAGACGACTCCATCCAGCGCCAGTGGTATTTCGAGGCGACGGTGCACAGTGACGCCATACGCGTCGTTGGACCCGAAATCGAAAGTTCTCAACGCGGGACCTATCGCGCAGTCTGGATGGAACTTGACGACGTGGAGGTGGAAGCCACTCACCCGGTAGCTGTCGCACGCCTCATCTCGCTACAACGCGGTGAGTGGCCGCGTGACGTCGTCGAGATCGATGAGTCGTGATGCGAGCTAAATACCCTTCGACGAGTTGACGTCGCGTCGTGCGACGAGGAGCTGCGCTTCGAGGGCGTTCGCATCCAAGGGCCGCGAGAAGAGGTACCCCTGGACCATCGTGAGATCAGTGTCGCGCAGCAGATCCATCTCCTCAAATGACTCGACGCCCTCGACAAGCGTGTTAAGACCGAGATCGCGACCCAGATGGATGAAGGTCATGACGAGCGCTCGCGACTTGGGCGACGTGGTCATTGATTTCGTAAACGACTTATCGATCTTGATGGTGTCGACCGGAAACTGACGCAGGCTACTGAGCGAGGAGTATCCCGTGCCGAAGTCGTCGATCGCGACGCGCACTCCGAGAGCGCGAACGTTTTGTAGCTGGGCCACGATTGATTCAGTGTCTTCTCCCAGCGTCCTTTCGGTGACTTCGATGTTGAGAGACCCGGCGCTGAGTCCGCTGACGCGAAGTGCTTCGCGAAGTTGGATGATCAGAACTTCTTCATCGAATTGGTGCCCTGAGACGTTCACGGAGAGATCGAGCGTGCCGCCATCTTTGTGCCACGCGGCCATCTGGGTGCACGCTTCCTTCAGGACCCAGGCACCAACTTCTCGAATCTGGCCGGTGCGTTCGAGGATGGGGACGAACTCGTCGGATTCAAGGAATCCGCGCGTCGGATGTTCCCAGCGCAACAACGCTTCGACGCCGACCATGGTCAGATCCGAGAGGGTATAGAAGGGCTGATAGACCAGGTGGAACTGGCGCTCAGCGAGAGCGGAGCGAAGGTCGTGTTCGAGGGTGACGCGTTCGCCGATCTCTTCTTCCATCTTGGGATTGAAGAAGACGTACTTGTTCTTTCCGTTCGACTTGGCCTCGTAGAGAGCGACGTCGGCGTCGCGCAGGAACTCACTACCGGAGGGCCGGTCGCCCACCGCAATGCCGATACTGGTATTGATGAGAAGGGGCAATAGTGATCCGCTCAAGTCGAAGGGACGGCGCATCACCTCGAGGAGACGTTGAGCAACCACGTCGGCCGAAGCGACGTCGTCGCCACCGTCGATGAGGATGACGAACTCGTCACCGCCCATGCGCCCAATGGTGTCTGCCTCGCGGATGGCAGCTTTCATCCGTTCCGCCACCAAGATCAACAGTCGGTCGCCAGCGGCGTGGCCGAGCGAGTCGTTCACGTTCTTGAAGTCGTCGAGGTCGACGTAGAGTGCCGCGCCGAGTGTGCCTCGTCGTCGGTTTCTCACGAGAAGTTGATCGATGCGGTCGATAATGAGCGCCCGGTTCGGTAGGCCGGTCAGTGTGTCGTGAGTCGCTTGGAAGTGCAGTGCTTGCGTTCGCTCGTGAACGAGCATTCTGAGACGTGATCGTTCGCTGCCGAGCTGGAATATCAGGGCTCCGACGAGCAGGCTGAGCGCGATGCCGCCAAAGAGGATGGCGAGCGCCACGTCGTCGCCCCAGAGGCCACCGCCGCCGGCAACACCTAGCGCATCAATCGTCCAGCCATCGTGCAGATTCACCGTCGCCGTTCCCGCGTTGCGTGGTGCGACACCGCCTTGAAAGACCGTGCTCGAGTGTGCTCCGCCGTAGTGCAGAGCAACGGCGGTGTCGGGGTGACCAATGAGGGCGTTGGTAAGGATCACCTTGGGCAGGAGGGTGAGCGCGATGATGGCGATGAAGGTGCGTTCGCGTGCGGCGCGCGTTGTGGGAACACCGCCTCCTTCGTAGATCGGTGTTTCCAGGGCCACAGTATGCACACCGTCGTAGGTGTAGGGAAGGACCGCACTCGTGCCGCCGTCTCTCGCCGCCAGAAAGATCGGGCCGAGTCCGCTCCCGCACACGTCAAGGTCGCGGGTCAAAATGGGACTCCCGGGGCGAGTGATGCCGACGGGTGCCAGGCAGTAGTACGGGCGCTTTCCGGGAGGTTCGACATGAAAGGGTGTGGCCTGCTGCGCGGAGACGCGTTTCGCGTACGCCGGTAGCTCTGCGGCCGTGACGTACTCAAGAACGCCGAGGCTCGTCACGGCACCGTAGCGCTGGAGAACCCGCACGTCCTTCGACCACCTGGTGAACTGAGCCTGGGTGGCCTTTGGGTCGCCGACCAGAAAGGATTCGGCGGATCCGATCAGATCGCGTTGTCCTTGGAGCTCGAGTTTCAGCGTGGAGCCGATTTCGAGCGAGGACGTCAAGAAGTCTTTGTGAATACGTTGGCTTTGCGCGTTATCGACGGCGTTCGCTCCGATGATCGAGCTGACGGATCCAAGCACCACGACGATTGCCGCGATGGCGCCCCAGGTGCGAATCGAGCGCGACGCGTTATGGGGTGAGTCTCTCGATTGCTCGGCATTGGGAGTAAGGGAAGCGCGCATCGTGTCACTTACTCGGGTACTGCGAAACTCATTAATTCCAGTATCGCCACCCCAGGGCAACGCAACGACAGGATCTCACCAACGTCTACCCATTTTTGAGTTTTTTAGTAGCCGGTGGTTCCGTCGATCAGCTCTCTGATCAGGTCAGCGTGTCCGCAGTGGCGCGCATACTCCTCGATCATGTGAACATATATCCATCGCAGGTCGACGTCGCGCCCGCGACGAGGCTTTTTGCCCCTCTCGTCGAGGTCGTGGCCGGCGGCGAGGTCTCGCGACACCTGCAGTACCCGCTCGTATAAGTCAAAGACGCTCTCGACGGCGTCACTCTCGAGATCGTTGAAGTCGGCGTCGCGGTCCTCGGTCTTGTAGTAATCGAGGGTGTCGAGCCCGGCGAAGGTGCTTTCGAACCAGACCTGCTCAACGAAGGTCATGTGGCGAACGATGCCCAGCAGCGACAGGGCCGACGTGGCGACTGGACGCTCTTTCAGTTGCGCGGCGTTGAGCCCGCTGCACTTTTCCAGCATCGTCGCGCGATAGAAGTCGAGCCACGACTCAAGTTGGAGTGGTTCAGGGCCGTTAAAGGGGATGTGCGGGCGTTCTGGCGCCTCGAAGGTCTCCACGGGCTCACTTTAGGCCTATGACGTGAACGTGGTTAGCACTCGGTAAAATCGAGTGCTAACAAGGAGACCTATGGCCCGGCGCGTGAACGCTTCACCCCAGCCCCCCAGCAACCTCGACGCACGCAAAGCCACCATTTTGGAGGCCGTGGTGGTCGAGCACATCGATACCGCCCAACCGGTCGGCTCCTCCTCGGTCGCGGCCAACGCCGACCTCGTCGTGTCGCCCGCCACCGTGCGAACAGAAATGGTCGTCCTTGAGCGCGAGGGCTACTTGGCCCAACCCCACACGTCGGCCGGCCGGGTTCCGACCGATAAGGGCTATCGCTACTTCGTCGACCACCTTGAAGCCGGCATCCTTGGACCGGCCCAACAGCGTCAGATCAAAGAGTTCTTCGCCCACGTGCGCGGGGAAGTTGAAGACGTTCTCGAACAGACGGCGACTCTCCTGAGTCGACTCACCAGCTACACCTCGCTCGTCGTGGGATCGGGCCACTCGCGCGCCACGATTCTGAGCGTGCAGCTCGTCAATCTCGACGCGCACCACCACCTTCTCGTGGCCGTCTACTCCGACGGCACCGTGACAAAGAACAGCGTCCTCGTCGGCTTCGACTCGACGCCATTCGATGTGAGCGAGGCGTCGCGCCAGTTGAACGCGCTCCTCATTGGCACGACGCTCGAGTCGAAGGTCCAGGTGCCCAGTCGCACCGACACGGTGGCCAAATTGGTACGCGAAGGTGTCTCGTTGTTGCACGCCGAAATGCCGACGATGGAGGGCGAACAGGTCTACATCGGCGGCTCGTCGCGCGTGGCCGAAGTCTTCGAAGGCGTCGAAACGGTGCGCAAAGTCCTTTCGATTTTGGAGCAAGAGCTGCTCGTCGTCTCACTGGTCGAAGACATCTTGGAAAAAGGCGTCACGGTCGCCATTGGCACGGAGCACGGCTTTGAGCCGTTGTCATCGTGCGCGGTCATTGTGGCGCCGGTCTCGCTCGAAGGTGAGACCATCGGGGCGGTGGGACTTCTTGGTCCGACGCGCATGAAATATAAAGAAGTCATGGCCGCCGCCGAGGCCGTGTCGAAACATCTGACCACCCACTTCGGGGGAGAGCCCGAGCATGCCTAGTACCAACCTGTACGAGATCCTCGAAGTCGAGGCGACGTGCACGCCGGACGAGTTAAAAACGTCGTATCGCCGTCTCGCGCGTCAGTACCATCCCGACGCGAACTCTCACGACCCCACGGCCGAAGCGCACTTCAAAGAGGTGTCGCAGGCCTACGAAATTTTGTCCGACCCCGAGCGCCGCGCTAACTACGACCGCTTCGGGTCCGACGTGGGAGCCGGCGCAGGCGGCAATCCTTTTGGTGCCGGATCGGTGCAGGACATCTTTGACATGTTCTTTGGCGGGGTCACCGGCAACACCCACGCACGTCGCGGCCCCCAGCCGGGACCGGACGCCGAGGTCTCGATCGACATAACCCTCGAAGAGGCGGCCTTTGGCGCGAGTCGTGACGTCACGGTGACCTTGCCGCAGCGCTGTGCCACCTGTGACGGCTCTGGCTGCGCTCCCGGGACAACGCCGGTGACCTGCGAACAGTGCAACGGCAGTGGTGAGGTGCGGCGGGTCCGCAACTCGATCCTCGGCCAGATGGTCACCTCGCAGATCTGCACGCGCTGTCAGGGGATGGGTTCACGGATTGAGACACCCTGTGTCGACTGTCGCGGCGAGGGCCGCCGTCCTGAGAGCGTGACCCTCAGTGCTCACATACCCGCTGGCGTCGAGGACGGATCCACGATGCGTCTCGCCGATCGTGGGCCGGCTGGTCTGCGAGGCGGGGCAAACGGACGGCTCTTCGTGCATCTGCGAGTCACGAGTGATCCTCGATTCGAGCGACACGGCGATGACCTTCACCACGAAGCCCACGTGAGCTTCGCTCAGGCCGTGCTCGGCGCGACGATTAACGTCCCGACGTTGCGCGAGGATCAGGTTCTCGAGGTGGAAGCGGGTAGTCAAAACGGCACCGTCCACCGACTTCGCCACGAGGGTGTCGAGCATCTGCACGGCCGCGGCCGCGGCGACCTCTATATCCACCTCACCGTCGACGTGCCCACCGAACTCGACGAGCAGTCCGAGACGCTGCTGCGCTCGTGGGCCGAGCACCGAAAGGAAGCGGTGAACGAGCCAAGCGGCGGGCTGTTTCGTCGTCGCAAGGCCAAGAAGTGACCCAAACTGAGTGGGCGCGTCGCGTGGCCGCGCTGGCGCAGTTTCACGTCGACAGTCCGTCTGATCCGGTTCTCGACCAAGCGAGCGATCATCATCTGAGAAAGGTCCTTCGCGCGAAGGACGGCGAAGAGGTTGTCGTCACCGACGGGCGAGGCTCGTGGGCCATCTGCGTCGTCGACGCCATCGGACTTCGCCGCGTGAGCGACGTCGAACGAGACAATCAGGCTCCCCTGACGACTCTCTACCTCGCCGCGCTGAAGGGCGACCACGCTCAATGGGCCGTGGCGAAGGCCACCGAGCTTGGCGTGAGCCGAGTAGTGCCGCTACTCACCAATCGCTCAGTGGTGAAGTTCTCCGGCGACGCACGCGAGAAGACTCTTTCGCGTTGGCGCCGAGTCGCGCGCGAAGCCGCCGGTCAGTGCCGGCGAACCTACGACGTTGACATCGCCGATCCCGTGGCGGTCAGTGACGTGCCCGTCAACGTCGCGGTCGCGGAGATTGGCGGGTCGGGAGATTGGCGCGGGGTCACTGACGTCGCGGTGGGACCCGAAGGCGGCTGGGCTGAGGGGGAGTGGGACGACAGTCGTCGCCGCGTCGGGCTCGGTCCGACGGTCCTTCGCGCCGAAACTGCGGGCGTGGTGGCCGCCGCGTTACTGGCTTTTCAAGTGGGGGGCTGGGGATTGACCCTGGACGGCGCACGATATGAGTAATGATGAGAGCACTAGATGAGTGACTGCCTTTTTTGTCAGATTGTGGCGGGTCAGGTTCCCGCCAAGGTGGTCGCCGAATCCGACGATGCACTCGCTTTCTACGACATCGCCCCTCAGGCACCGGTGCACGTCCTCGTGGTACCGAAGGCCCATTTCGCGAGCGTCAACGAGGTCACGATGAAGAACCCCGGGGTCTTTGACGACATCATGCGCCTGGCCCAGAAGGTGGCCGACATCGAAGGCGTGAAGGACAGCGGATACCGGCTCGTCTTTAACGTTGGCCGTGACGGCCAACAGACGGTCTCGCACGTGCACGCGCACGTGCTCGGTGGCCGGTTGATGACCTGGCCCCCTGGATGAGCCAAGAAGCTAAGGCCGACGAGGCCCTCACTACGACGTACGTCGCGAACACCCACCTCATGGCGGGACTGCTCGGCGGGCGCGATGAGCATTTGCGCGTGATCGAGCGCTCCTTCCCGAAGTCCAAGATTCGCGTCCAGGGCAACCAGATCTCGGTGACCGGCCCCGACGCCGCCACGGTGCTGCGACTCTTCGACGAGCTGGTGCTGGTACTTGAAAGCGGCCAGTCTCTCGACACGACCAAGATCGCTCGCACCATCGACATGGTCGCGGACGATCTCTTACCCAGTGAAGTTCTTCGTCACGAGGTGGTCCGCGGCGCCAAAGGCAAGAGCGTACGGCCCTCCACCGCCGGCCAGAAGCGCTACACCGACGCCATCGACAACTCGATTATCACCTTCGGCATTGGCCCGGCTGGCACCGGCAAGAGTTATCTCGCCGTGGCCCAAGCCGTCCAAGCGCTCCACCGTCGCCAGGTAAATCGCATCGTGTTGACGCGCCCGGCGGTCGAAGCGGGCGAGAACCTCGGCTTCTTGCCGGGCGACCTGATGGCGAAGGTCGATCCCTATCTTCGACCCCTCTACGACGCGCTGTACGACATGGTGGGTGCCGATGGGGCCCAGCGTCTCATCGCGAACGGGACGATCGAAGTGGCACCGCTCGCATTCATGAGAGGGCGCACGCTGAACGACTCTTTCATTATTTTGGACGAAGCTCAAAACACGACGCCCGAACAGATGAAGATGTTTCTCACGCGCATTGGCTTCAACTCCAAGGCCGTCGTCACCGGCGACGTCACCCAGGTGGACCTCAACGGCAAGCGCAGCGGCATGGCGGACGTCGAACGGATCTTGAACGGGGTCGACGGAATCAGTTTCGTCTATCTCGGCGTCAAAGACGTGGTGCGACACCGCATCGTCGCCGATATCGTGGCGGCCTACGAACGATCGACATGAGTATTGATATCTACGCGGCCGACGAACAGCACGACCACGAAATTGACCTAGAACGCTGGGTCGATCTCGCGCGCGGAGCGCTCGTGGACGAAGGCGTGCGCGGTCTCGCCGAAGTGTCGCTGATCTTCGCCGACGAGGCGACCATCGCGGACTTGAACCAGCAGTTCATGGGCCGCGAAGGCCCCACCGACGTCTTGAGCTTTCCCATCGACGGCGATCCTGAACCAACGGGTCGGGTGCCCGACGGCGGTGGATCTGGTCCGGGGGAGCCCCCGGCACCCGAGATCCCTCAACTGGTGGGCGACGTGGTGATCTGTCCCAGTGTCGCCGCGCGCAACGCCGTGGAACACGAAGTAAGTCTGGATGACGAGATGGCGCTCTTGATCGTGCACGGCGTGTTGCACCTGCGCGGTTGGGATCATCTGATCGACGAGGAGGCCGAACGGATGGAGGCGCGCGAGAGAGAGCTCCTCGCTCGTCACTACCGCGCGTCGACGTCGTGATCGCCGCCGTCTGGCACGCCGGCGACACGTATCTGTCGCTCGCCGTCTTGATCCTGTTGCTGTTGTCGGGCTTTTTCGCCATGGCCGAGACGTCGCTCACGCGGATGAACAAGTCGCGCGCGAGGTCGCTGCGCGAGGAAGGACGCCGGGGAGCGAAAGCGCTCGTTGGTCTCACCGAAGCGCCTGAGAAGTTCCTCAATCCTTTGCTGCTGTTGGTGCTGATGTGCCAGCTGATCTCAGCGACGATGGTCGGCGTCCTCGCCGGTCACCTCTTTGGAGCCGCCGGCGTCTTTGTCGCGACGGCCGGTGAAGTCATTGTCATCTTCGTCGCCTTCGAGGCGATCCCGAAGAACTTCGCGATCCAACATCCCGACCAAGCGGCTCTCACGAGCGCGCCGGTCGTCGGCCGAGTGCTTCGCTTCTGGCCCATTCGTTGGATCTCCGTGGTTCTCTTGGCGGTGGCGGATCGGGTCATTGGACTTTTTGGAGCGAAGGGCCAAAAGCCCCGCATGACCGAGTCCGAGGTCCTCGCGATGGCCGACGTCGCTCACGAAGACGCGGCCATTGAGTCCAGCGAACGAAACTTCATCCATTCCGTCATTGAGTTCGGTGACACCATCGTGCGCGAGGTCATGGTGCCACGCATCGACATGGTCGGCATCGACGCGACGGCCAGCGTGCGCGACGCGCTCGACCTCGCGATCGACAGCGGCCGATCTCGTCTCCCGGTTCTCGGCGAGGGCGGAGCCGATGACGTCCTCGGCATGGTGAACCTGCGCCACTTGGCGAATCTCGTGGTCGACGGCCAAGGCGGCGAGCGCGTCAGAGTTCACATGGGCGAGGCCCACTTCGTACCCGAAACCAAACGCGTCGCGTCGCTTCTCACCGAGATTCGTCGGGCCAAGGTTCACCTCTTCATCGTGGTCGACGAGTACGGCGGCACGGCGGGGGTCGTCACGCTCGAAGACGTGCTCGAAGAGCTCGTCGGAGAGATCACCGATGAATCGGACCCGATCGTCGAAGACGACGTCGAGCGCACCGTGGGCGGCGGCGTCGAGCTCAGCGGGCGTCTCAACATCGACGACGCCAACGACGAGTACCGACTCTCGCTGCCGAAAGACGGATGGGACACCGTCGGGGGGCTGGTGCTCGATCTGCGCGGTGGAGTGCCCGAAGTGGGGGACGTCTTGCAGACCGATCGATACCGATTGACCGTGACGCGCATGGACGGTCGTCGCATCGAAGAAGTTCTCGTCGAGCCGCTCGTGAGTCCGCTGTGACGCGCGCCGGTTTCGTGGCCATTCTTGGTCGTCCCAACGTCGGGAAGTCAACCTTGGTCAACCAACTCGTTGGCACCAAGATCACCATCACGGCCGCGTCGCCGAATACCACTCGCCACGCCATCCGCGGGATCGTCACCGAAGGCGACACCCAGGTGATCCTCGTTGACACTCCCGGCCTGCATCGACCCAAAACCAGCCTCGGCGGTCGGCTCAACGACACCGCGCGTTCGGCGGCCGATGGCGTCGACGTGGTCTGCGCCGTGATTGACGCCTCGGCGTCGATCGGCCCAGGAGATCGCCACGTACTCCAGACGATGATTGGTCAAGGCCGCGCCGATGGTGGGCCAAAGCTTGTCGTCGTGGTGAACAAGATCGACCGACCAGGGCGCGAAGCCGTGGCGGGGCAACTTCTCGCCGCGGCCGTTGCGGTCGAGGAAATCGCCACCGACATGGGTCGCGCGGGAGTCGCCGAGCGCGTGGAGTACTTTCCAGTGTCGGCGAAGTCCGGCGAGGGGACTGCGACGCTGTTGGCGTATTTTACCGAGCAGATGCCCGAGTCGCCCTTCCTCTTTCCCGACGAAGAGGTCTCCGACGTCACTGAAGCCACGTGGATCGCCGAACTGGTGCGCGAACAATTGGTGCGAAAGACCAAACAGGAGCTTCCGCACTCGATTCATTGCCGAGTGGCCGAGTTCGAGTGGCCCCACGTCACCGTCGAAATCCTCGTTGAACGCGAGAGCCAAAAGGGAATGGTGATCGGCAAAGGTGGACAACTCTTAAAGGACGTCGGCATCGCCGCGCGTCGTCAGCTACCTGAAGGTCTCTACCTGGAGCTACGCGTCCGAGTCGAGCCGGGCTGGCAGAAGCGCGACGACGTCCTCGACCGGTTCGGCTACTAGCAAATCATCCTTCGCGCGACGGAGATCTCGCACGCTCAGTACGGTGACTCCGGCCGCCACGACGAGCGCCGCCACGCCGAGTGCGTCAGTGGTGAAACCGACGTACTTCAGACCACTCAAGAGGACGGCACCCATGATGATGCGACGCAACAGGAGTCCATCGGAGCGAGATGACAGCAGCGCGCCGATAATAACTGCGGGTACTGATCCGACGATGATCGAGGTCGTCAGCGAAAAGTCAACGTGACTAAAGAGCAGAGTGCCGAGCGTCGCGGACAGAGTGAGCGGTACGGACTGCGCGAGGTCGGTGCCGACGAGTTGGTCATTGCGCAAGTTGGGGTAAATGAAGACGAGGAGGACCACGATCAGCGATCCCGCTCCGACCGAAGTGAGCCCGACCATGAAGCCGCCCACGGCGCCGATTGCGACCGTTACGGCACGGCGCACGACGATGTCCCCGTTGGGATGGCGACTTGACGCGACGAGCGAGCGAAGCAGCATGGAGACCGCCCCGATGATGAGGGCCGCGCCAAGAAGAATCTGAAGACGATGTTCAGCGACCGCGCTCTCTCCCATGAGGTGCAGCGCGTAAGTCCCCGCGAAGGCGCCGGGAAGCGACCCGTAACAGAGGTAGCGCACGATGCGCGTGTTGACTGTCTTTCGCCGCCAATGGATGGCGACGCCAGCAGGTTTCATGAAGAGAGCCGCAACGAGGTCCGAAGTAATAGCCGCCGTCGGGGTGACGCCGAAGAGCAGCACCAGCATCGGCGTCATCAGCGCACCGCCGCCGACGCCCGTCAGTCCGACGAGGAGTCCGACAACGGCGCTGCCCAGAACGAGGAAGAGATCGAGGTGCATGGCTCCAAGGTCGATAAAAACTAGTGAAAAGGTAGTTTAAGGGACTTCCTGATCAGAGAGCGATCAGCTTGCTTGGAGATCCTTGAGTTCTCGCAAGAAATCGTGCACCTGGCCGCGATCGCGCGTGCGGCGCATCGGTGGCAGTTTCTTAAACATCACCGAGCGGTACCGGGCTGAGGCGAGACGAGTGTCGAGCACCGCGACGACGCCGCGGTCATCCTTTGTGCGAATAAGGCGCCCGACCCCTTGGGCGAGCAACATCGTGGCGCGGGGCAGATCGACTTCCATGAAGGGATTGTTGGAACGCTCGCGTCGCGCTTCGGCGAGGGGATCGTTCGGCACGCTGAAAGGCAGTCGGTCGATGGTGACGAGGCTGAGAGAGTGCCCCGGCACGTCGACGCCCTGCCAGAAACTCGTCACGGCGAAGAGGCTGGCCTCGTGGCTCTCGCGAAATGCCTCAATGAGCCGCTGGCGAGAGAGCGATCCCTGAACGAGGACTTCCGTGTCGAGGCGCGGGGCGACGGCTTCGGCGACGCGTTGCATGACGGAGCGGTTGGTGAAGAGAGCCAAAGTGCGTCCGCCGGCCGCCGTGATGAGGCCCACTAACTCCTCGATAATGGCCGACTCAGCCGAGGGATCGTTGCGCTCGGGAAAGCCGTCGGGCACGTAGAGAAGACCGTTGTCGGCGTAGTTAAAGGGACTCGCCACGTGTTCGGTCACCACCTCGTCGAGCCCCAGGTTCTTTGCCAGCGATTCGGGGATCGTTGCGCTCGTGAGAATTGCCGTGACGTTGGGCCAGAGTTCGCTGCGCAGCCGCGGCCCGACGTCAATCAGCGATATCTCGACGTCGACCTCGCGGTCGCGGCGCGCCAGATACAAGAGCTCGGAGTCCTTCACGTTGTTTACGCGTTCCAGGTCGTTCGCCAGATGAATGGCCGGGCCGAGGGCACGGACTTTGCGAAACTCGGCGTCCGATGACGTCGTCGCCAGATCGCGCAGGCGCTCGACGATCCGCGTCACGAACTCATTGGCCCGAGCCAACTCCACGCGGCACGCCTCGTCGAGGCCCTTCAACTCTTTGCGCTCATACTGAGCGAGGAGCAAGACCGCGAATCGGTCGGCACTCGAGAGAAGTTGATCGGCCGTCACGCGATCCGCCTCGCCGAGCAGGGTGCGAGCGATCGTGGCCAGTGCGCGAAGCCGTGCGGCGTTGAGCGACGTGCCCAGCAGCGTCGCGAAGATGTCGAGGATCTCGTGGGCCTCGTCGAAGACGACATACTCGTGGCTCGGCAGCAACATCGATCCCGAGGCAAGGTGCGAGGCGTAGAGGTGGGCGTTCACGATGAGGATGGAGCTTTCGTTCGCGCGGTCCTTCGCCAACTCGGCGAAGCAGTTCTGGCCTTGGGGACACTTCGCGCGCTGCAGACACTCCTGAGGGGTGACCGACACGCTGCGTCGCGCCCGCGAGTCCACTTCGAAGGGCAGCTCGTCGAGGTCGCCGGTCGTGGTGTCGTTCGACCATCGAAGGATGCGGCGCATCTGATCGGCCACCCCGCGCGGCATGTCGCTGCCGTCGTCCAAGCTGAGCTGCGTGCCGCCGCCAAGGCTGTGGGCGCGGTTCAAACAGAGGTAGTTCTGCTTACCCTTCAAGACCGCGACGCGCACGCCCGGAACGTGGGCCGCGACCTGGGGCGCGTCTTTGCTGGCCAGCTGATCCTGGAGGTTCTTCGTGGCCGTGGCGATGACCACCCGCTCGCCGGACATCACCGACGGCACGAGGTAGGCGAGAGACTTTCCCACGCCCGTGCCGGCTTCGATGACGTGGTGTTGACGACGCGTCAGGGCCGAAGCGACAGCGCGCACCATCTCGCGCTGACCCTCGCGACTTTCTCCGCCCCCAGGAAGGTCGTGCGTGATGGCGTCGAGAAGAGCCAGGGCTCGATCCGCGTCAACATCGACAACGTCATCGTCAAGTTGAACGCCTTCATCCGCGTCACGCTCAATAACGGGAAAGTCGTCGTCGGGATCGAAACTTTTCACTCATTGACCTTACGGGCCCGAGAGTTGAGAACAGGGCGACGACTAGGTTTTAGAGGTGCCCGATCCGCGCCCAACTCCTCTTCCCGCGTCTCTCGATCTCTCCAGCGTGCCTCGTCACGTGGCCATTGTGATGGACGGCAGCGGTCGTTGGGCCCAACGGCGGGGGCTCCCGCGCACTGCTGGTCACGGTGCCGGCGAAGAGTCTCTCGTCGACACGACGTATGGCGCACTGAGCTGCGGCGTGAAGGCATTGACGGTCTTCGCATTTTCCACCGAGAACTGGCGTCGACCTGTCGACGAGGTGCGCTTTCTCATGAACTTCAATCGAAGCCTTCTCGAACGTCGACAGCACGAGTTGAACGCTGATGGGGTACGCATAGTTTTCTCAGGGCGTCGCGACTGGCGCGTGCCGCGAGGAGTGCTCAGCCGGATGGATGAGGCGACTGAACTGACCAAGAACAACAAGGATCTGACGTTAAATATTGCCTTTAACTACGGCGGTCGCGCTGAGATCGTTGACGCTGTACGCGAACTGGTCGCCGAGAAGGTGCCGGCGAAAAAGATCGACGAAAAGATGATCAAGGCGCGCATGTATCACCCCGAACTGCCCGACCCCGATGTGGTCGTGCGTACGTCGGGTGAGTATCGGATCTCGAACTTCCTGTTGTGGGAGATGGCCTACTCGGAGCTGATCTTTACCGATGTGCTCTGGCCGGACTTTCGTCGCGAGGACCTCTTTCGTGCCATTGAGCAGTATCAACACCGAGAGCGACGTTTTGGGGGCGTCGAAGAGTGACGTTCCTACGCGCCACGCTTCTCGTGGCCGTGTTGCTGTACGCGACCTTGTGGGTGCTCGCCATCAACGGTGCGTCCGATCTCGTGGTTCCCCTCGCTATTCCGGCCGTCCTCGCGGTCATGATCGTCCTCGGCGTAGCGCTGCAGCGCTACATGGGAATCGCTCCGCGTAAGCCCCACTTTCGAGACCCCGAGGACGATCAGAAGTCGTGAACGAGATCCACGATGACGCTGTGGTCCTTCGCACCTTCAAGTCGGGCGAAGCGGACCGGGTAGTCGTTCTCTGGACGCGCCACTTTGGCAAAGTGCGCGTCCTAGCGAAAGGTGCGCGCAAGACGACGAGCCGCCTCGGCGCGACGCTGGAAACCCTCGCCTACGTGAAGGTCGATCTGGTAAAGACTCGCGGCGAGTTCTACATCGCGCGACACGTGGCGCACCGCGAACATCTCGCGACGTTGCGTGGCTCGTATTCGCGGATCTCCGCCGGATACGCCGTCGTCGAGGCGATCGACGCGATCCCCTCCGATGGGGTACCGGACGAGACGATCTTTGACCTATTGACACGCGTGCTTTTAACCCTCGATGACGAGTCGTACGATCCATCGCTCGTTCCCGCGTCGTTCTTCTTTCGACTCTTGGCTCTCGATGGTTCAGAGCCGGTTGTCGACGTCTGTGTTAACTGCGGACGGCCCGGTCCGCTCGTCGCCTTTAACGCACAGTTCGGCGGCACCCTCTGTGACGAGTGTCGTCAGGGGGTCGCACTCTCGGACGCGGCGTTGGCCCTCATTCGTCGCATGCTCGGTGGCGATCTCGCGAGCGTGCTGCGTGACGTGCCCCCGCCGGGAGCCGGCGAGGTCATGGCCATTGCCCAGGAGTCAATCGAGGCGCACTTTGGACGGCGGCTTCGCTCTCCGGGGGCCTCCGCGCCCTTGGCGGCACCCCGCGAACCATAGGGTGGCTGTGCATGTCTGAATTCGGTGTCTACGTCCACGTACCTTTTTGCGCGCACCGCTGCGACTACTGCGCCTTTGCGACGTACTCCGATCGCGACCACTTGATGGAGCGTTATGTGGACGCCGTGCTTCACGAGATCGTGAACTCGAAGGCGAGCGGTCTTCCCGTCGCGACGTCCGTCTTCTTTGGCGGCGGCACGCCGTCGCGGCTTCCCGCCGAGGAGTTGCTGCGAATTTTGGACGCCATCCCTCGCAGCGACGACGCCGAAATCACCGTGGAGTGCAACCCCGAGGACGCCTCACTCGAGCGTCTTCGCGCCTATCGGGCGGGTGGGGTGAACCGCATGAGTTTCGGTGTTCAGTCGACGCGGCCGGCCGTCCTCGCCGACCTGGGCCGTCGCCACGGAACAATGGCGCATCGTGAAGTCTCCGAAGCCGTCACGGCGGCCGGATTTTCCACCTGGAATATGGACCTCATCGTCGGTTCGCGCGCCGAGAACTTAGATGACGTGCGTCACACTCTGGGTGATCTTCTCGATCTCGAGAACCCGCCTCCGCACATCAGTTGTTACGCGTTGACGCCCGAGCCGGCGACCCCTCTCGGGCAAGATCCCGCTCGTCATCCCGACGAAGACGCGACGGCCGACGCCTACGACCTCGTGGGCGAGGTCCTCGCGGATCACGGGTATCTCTGGGAAGAGATCTCGAACTGGGCGAAACCCGGACACGAGTGCCGTCACAATCACGTGTACTGGGAGCATGGCGACTACGTCGGATTTGGATCGGCCGCGCACTCGCACCAACACGGACGGCGATTCTGGAACGTTCGCACGCCCGATCGCTACATCGAGCTGGTCGCGAAGGGTGAGTCTGCTCTCGGCGGTGAAGAGTTCTTGGACGAGTCCACCCAACAGTTTGAACGCGATTCTTTAGCGATGCGCACGGCCCGTGGCGTTCCTCTCGAGGCTTTCGACTCGCTCGAAGAGATTGGCCATCTCGTCACCGTCGACGCGGGTCGCGTGACGTTGACGCCCAAGGCTCGCCTCGTGGCGAACCAGGTGATTGTTCGATTAAAGAGCGCGGGGTAGCCCTGTAACCTTGGAAGATGTCCGAAACGCCTGAACTCGACCCAGTCCTGCTGGAAAAGGTGATAAATCTCGCTAAGCGTCGCGGTTTTATCTTTCAATCGGCCGAGATCTACGGGGGATTCCGTTCGACCTACGACTACGGCCCTCTCGGCGTCAACATGCTGCGCAACGTCAAAAACGCCTGGTGGTTCGCCATGGTGCAGACTCGTCGCGACATTGTCGGCCTGGACGCAGCGATCCTTGGACCGCCAGCAGTCTGGGCAGCCTCGGGTCACTTGGAGACCTTTACCGATCCGCTCGTCGACTGTCTCAACTGCAAAGAGCGCTGGCGCGAAGACAAGATCGACGGCGTCTGTCCTCACTGTGGCTCGACAAAGTTCACCGCTCCGCGAGCCTTCAATCTGATGTTCAAGACGCAGGCCGGCCCGGTCGAGGGCGAAGGCTCGACCGCGTACTTGCGCCCCGAAACGGCGCAAGGAATCTTCACCAACTTCGCCAACGTGCTCTCGACGACGAGAAAGAAGCCGCCCTTCGGTATCGCTCAGGTGGGCAAGTCTTTCCGCAACGAGATCACCCCGCAGAACTTCGTCTTTCGCACCCGCGAGTTCGAACAGATGGAGATGGAGTATTTCGTTCCACCGGACCAGGCCGCGGAGTGGCACCAGTACTGGATCGAGACGCGATTCCAGTGGTACGTGAATCTTGGCATTCCCGAAAACATGCTGCGCAAGTACGAACACGCGCTGGCGGACCTGTCGCACTACTCCAAAGGCACGACCGACGTCGAGTTCTTCTTTCCTTGGGGTTGGGATGAGCTTGAAGGAGTCGCCAACCGCGGTGACTACGACTTGACTCAACACGCGAAGCACTCGGGCGTGGCGCTCGACTACTTCGACCCCACGACGAACGAGCGCTACACGCCGTACGTGATCGAACCCGCGGCGGGCGCGACGAGGGCCATGATGGCCTTTCTGCTCTCCGCGTATCACGAAGACGAAGTGGAAGGCGAGACGAGAAGCGTTCTACGCCTCGACTGGCGCCTCGCTCCCTACCAAGCGGCGGTGCTGCCGCTCTCGAAGAAGACCGAACTCGAAGGCGTGTCCAGTGAGGTGCTCGAAGCACTGCAGCCGCACTTCATGTGCGACTACGACGTCACACAGTCGATAGGACGTCGCTACCGGCGCCAAGATGAGATTGGCACCCCTTACTGCATCACCGTTGACTTCGAGACCCTGAACGACCGCGCCGTCACGGTGCGCGATCGCGACACCACCACACAAGTGCGGGTTCCCCTTTCCGGTCTGTTGGACCACCTGCGAGCACTGACGGTCGACGCGGCGTGAGCGACGGACGGGGCCTCAAGTTCGGAACCGTCGCTGAGCAGTACGACAAGTTCCGTTCGAGTCCTCCTGAAGAGGCGGTGACGCTGATGGGTGACATCGCCGGACTTTCGGTTCTCGACGTGGGGGCGGGCACCGGCAAGCTGACACGTTTTCTCTTGCGCCACGGCGCCCACGTGAGTGTGGTGGAGCCCGACGACGACATGCGCAAGGTCCTGCTGCGACGGAGTCCCGAGGTAGAGGTCTTGATCGGCAGTGCGGAATCAGTACCCGCCGAGGATGAAACCTTCGACGCCATATTCATGAATTCGGCCTGGCACTGGTTCACTCAGCCCGACGCCACGAACGAATTCGCTCGTGTCCTGCGCGACAACGGCGCGTTGCACGTCTGGTGGAACGGATATAGCCGCGAGGTTCCATGGATCCGCGATTTGACGACGCTACGCAATCGGCCCGACGATACGCGCGCGCGACCGCGCGGTTGGACCGCCGACCTCGATCCCGACGGACCGTTCATTGACGCACAGGACTTTGAACTCCACTGGACCTGGCCACGCACCATTGACGAAGTCGTAGGTACCTTCGCCACGTACTCCGGCACCCTCATTCAAAGTGATGACGTGCGCATCGAGGTCGAAGGCGAAGTTCGTAAGCGTCTCCTCGAGCAGTTTGGTGATGCGACCATAGAACTACCGATGACGTTGCGTGGAACGAACGCGCGACGTCGGCCTCGTTGACCTACGGGCGATCGCCCGGGGGTATTGAATAGGTGACTTGAGCCTTCGCGACAAGTTCACTTGATCCGCGAGAAAATAGCTCAACGTCAACAACGGCGAGGCGCCGACCGAGCTTGATGAGGCGAGCCTTCGCGAGGAGATCGGTGACGTCGGGCTTACGCAAGAAGTCGATGTGCAGACTCGTCGTCACGGCGAGCAGCACTGGGCCAATGTGGGCGAGGATAACGAGCCACGCAGCGTTATCGGCGAGCGCCATCATCGTCGGCCCCGAGAGCGTGCCGCCCGGACGGGTGTTTCGCGCTGACTGACTTTGCACGAGAACGAGAGTGTCGCCCTCCAGCGACTCAACGGTCGGCACAGCAAAGTCAGGAAAAGCCTCCACGGTGATCTGTTGTAACTCCTCGACGCTGAGGACGGGCTCCAACTACGCGACCTTTCGGTACTGATTGACCGCCAGGGGGGCCAGAACCAAGATCGCGCCAGCGGCCCAGGCGAGCGACACCCAGGTCGAGATGCCGTGCGCAGTTCCGTCCATCAGACCCCGCACCGCGTCAGCCGTTTGACTCACTGGCTGGTGAGTGGCGAATCCCCGGAGCCAACTTGGCATCTTTAACACGGGCACGAAGATGGCCGACGCGAAGGTGAGGGGAAAGATCAGAGGAAATGTCATGGCCTGAGCGGCTTCTGAGTTCGGCGCCGCAAGTCCGATGAATGCGAACCCCCACGACAGGCAGTATGCGAAGAAGAGCATCAGGACGCAGGCCTGGACGTAGGAGACGAAAGTGCCCCCGGGCCGAAAGCCCACGAGGAATCCCACGCCGGTGATGATGACCACGACCAAAATGTTGCGGAAGAAGTCCGAGATCGTCCGACCTGCGAGCACCGCGAGTCGCGCCATCGGCAGGGCTCGAAAGCGTTCAATCAAGCCCTTCTGTAAATCTTCGGCAAGTCCGATGGCTGTGCCGACTGAACCAAAGATGACGGTCTGAACCAAGATGCCTGGTATCAGATAGTTCACGTAGGAGAAACCGGGCGTCACAATGACGCCGCCGAAGACGTAACGGAACAAGATGACAAACATGATCGGTTGGATGATCATGAAGACGATCGCCACGGGAATACGAAAGAGGACTTGGAGATTCCGCCGCGCAATGGTCAAGACGTCGCTGATTCCCCAACGAAACGATGAGCGGTTCGAGGTGGAAACGGGAAGAGTGCTCACGCGCGGGCCTTTCGCTTTCGACCATGAGCATCAGGTGCGTCGGTCGGTTCGTCTTCGGCCTTATGACCAGTGAGATTCAAAAAGACGTCGTCGAGGCTCGGTTCGCGCAGAGCTAGGCCGTTGAGGGTGATTCCCGCCCCGTCGATTCGGCGCAACGCGTCGGCAGTCACGGCGGGACCATTATCGACGGTGATTTCGAGTATTGAACCATCAAGGTTTGCCGGTGTGTTGGTGAGATCAGCGACCAGGGGTTGGGCGCGCAGGGCGTCATCGATCGAAGCGAAATTGAGCGACAAGACGGTCGTTCCCATTTGGGCTTTGAGTTCACTTGAGGTTCCTTCGGCGATGATCTTGCCGTGATCTAGAACAACCAACTGCTTCGCCAGGCGATCGGCCTCTTCCAGGTACTGCGTGGTGAGAAGAACCGTCGTTCCGCCTTCCACCAGTCGCTCGATGATGCCCCATAGATCCTGTCGACTCTGCGGATCGAGCCCGGTCGTTGGTTCATCGAGAAAGAGAATCGGAGGAGCGGCGACCAAGGCGGCCGCCAAGTCGAGGCGTCGACGCATGCCTCCCGAATAAGTCTTCACGATGCGGTTTCCCGCGTCAGCTAGACCGAAGTCCTCTAGAAGCTGGCGCGCCTTGGCGACCACGTAGGGCTTGTTCAAGTGATTGAGCAAGCCAACCATGCGGATGTTTTCGAAACCCGTGAGGTTCTCATCGACGGTCGCGTTTTGGCCCGCGAGGCCGATGTGGTGGCGAACTTGGTTGGGCTGCTTCACGACGTCGAACCCCGCCACAATCGCGTGGCCGCTGGTGGGAGAGAGAATTGTCGACAAAATCCGCACCATGGTGGTCTTACCCGAACCGTTGGGTCCGAGAAGTCCAAAGACCTCGCCGGTGGGGACCTGCAAAGTGACGTCGTCCAGCGCTCGGACGTCGCCATCGCTGAAGGTACGGACAATATTGAAAGCCTCAACGGCGTATTCGGGCATTGCGAGCAGTTTAGGTAAGTGGATGTGACGCTCGACGCGATCCAAAGGCGAAACCGGTACCTTCTTTCTATGGCCATATCCGAGAACGAGATTGCTCAGGTCCGCTCGGCGACCGACATCGTGGCCCTCATTAGTGAGACGGTGGCACTGAAGCGCACCGGCCAACGCTGGACCGGCCTCTGTCCGTTTCACGGTGAGAAAACACCGTCCTTTTCGGTGAATGCCGAGGAGGGTCGCTACTACTGTTTCGGGTGTCGTGCCTCGGGCGATCAGATCACTTGGGTACGTGAAATCCAGCACCTGGACTTCGTGGACGCTCTGCGTCAACTCGCCGATCGCGCGGGGATCGAACTCCACGAGGACGCCAACGCCGGCCCGGCCCGTAAGGAACGTCAAGAAGCCATGTCCGCCATGGACCGGGCGGTCACGTGGTACCACGAGCGCCTGTTGTCATCGCCCGATGCCCGCCCCGCCCGCGACTACTTGCGTACGCGGGGAATAAATGGTGACGTGGCCCGGCAGTTTCAACTCGGTTGGGCGCCCGACGAGTGGGACGCACTCGCCAAGTCGCTGAATCTCAACGAGAAGGTGCTGACCGCGACGGGACTCGGTTTCGTCAATAAGCGTGACCGCCGGCAAGACGCACTTCGCGCGCGGGTCATCTTTCCGATCTTCGATCCCAGCGGCAAAGCCATCGCGGTGGGTGGAAGGATTCTGCCGACGTCGGGCAATCAAGAGCCGCGATCCGATGGACGCGTCGAGCCGAAATACAAGAACAGTCCCGAGACTCCGATCTACTCGAAGCGTCGCACGCTGTACGCGCTGAACTTCGCCAAGGACGACATCATCAAGTCCGGCGAGATCATTGTGTGCGAGGGTTACACCGACGTCATCGCATTCTTCACGGCGGGTCTGCCGCGCGCCGTCGCGACGTGCGGAACAGCCCTCGGAGAAGATCACTTTCGCATCATGCGTAACTTCGCGAAGCGAATCGTCTTGGCGTACGACGCGGACTCCGCCGGACAGAGCGCCGCCGCGTCGGTGTACCAATGGGAGCGCCAACACGAAGTTGACGTTGCCGTGGCGAAGTTGCCGAAAGGGACTGACCCGGCCGAACTCGCTCAGCGTGATCCCGCGGCTCTGCGCCTCGCCATTGAGCACGCGGTGCCGTTCTTACGGTTCCGTCTCGACCGGGTTCTCGAGGGCGCGAATCTCACCACCGCCGAGGGCCGAGCGCGCGCCGCTGAAGCGGCGATGGACGTCTTGGCCGAGCATCCCAGTGAACTGGTGCGCGATCAATACATCCAGGACCTCGTTGGTCGCCTCGGACTCGACCAGAACATGCTGCGCGCGCGCGTGCGAGATCTCGCGAAGAACCCTCGCGAGCGCGCTGTCCGCGAGATCCCCAACGAGCCCGCCCCCCGACGCCCGGCGCGATCGCCGATGCCGCGACCGGGTCTTGAGGCATTGCGTCTCATCGTGCATGGACCCACCTCGATGAAGGATCGCTTCATCGCGCCGTATTTCCTCAACGAAGTGCAAAGAGACATCTTCGAAGCGATAAGCACCAATCAAAACGTCAATGAGGTGATTGATGAGTTCGAGCGGCGCGGCGAAGAGGAAGAGGCTCTCGTTCTGAGCGAGCTTGTTGTCGAAGAGTTAGATCGTTCGTTCGACGTGACGGCAGTCGTCGCCCAGCTCATTCGCGCGGCTGTTCGCGCGGAGCGGAAGAATCTCAACCGGGACATGATCGAGGGCCGTGTCTCTCCGGAGCTGGCCAGCGCGATGGACCGCGATGTCGAAGAGCGAGTGCAACTGCTCGAAACTGATCAGGGAGAGACCGCCGAGAGCGATCTTCGCAAGTGGCTGCTTGAGCGCGCGTCATTGACCTCATCGTGACGCGAGGAATGCACGGATTCATTGGGGGCATGGCCATCCTCGCGCCACTAGACGTCGAGGACGAAAGAGCCCTCTACCCAATCATTGAAGAAGGTCGTCGCGCGACCGAACTGATCGCAACCAACACCGGGACCGATGATCCCCTGCGACGTCGCCAACTGCTTCGTTTACGCCAGGAAGGTCAAGAGGCCGAGTCAACTTTGCTGCGAGCGACGTTCGGACTCGTTCGCGCGAGGGTCCTCGAGCGGGGATACCACTTCTATAACGAGGATCTCGAAGCCGCCGGCGTGGAGGGCCTGGTAAATGCGCTTCACCGATTTGATCCACAAAAGGGAAATCGATTTTCAACATACGCGAACTATTGGATCATGAAACTTGTGAATCAGACAGTGCAACAACAGGCCGGACTCACGGACACGGAGATGCGGTTGATCTTGAAGTATCAGAGACTCGAGCGATCGAGTCAGGAGAAGCATCTGACGAAACGTGATGTTGCCCACGAGCTCGGAATCTCGCAGGTGAAAGCGCACGAGGTCATGCAACTCAGTCGAGAGTTGCAGTCGCGACGTTTCGCATCTGTGGAGTTGGAGGACGTTGCTGATCCACGACCGTCCAGCAATCTCAATGACGCGCCCGCGTGGGTGATCGACGAAGTCCGTCGACTTACGGGCGAGGACTTTGACGCTTTCTGGCAATACACGTTCAAAACAATGTCGATCGAAGAAATCGCGAACGCCTACGGCATTACGCGCCAAGGTATGGCAAAGCGCATCGACAAAAGCCGTCGCGCTGTTCGCGATAGCCCCGAGGCGGAGCGTTTGCAACGCTGGTTCGACCAACAGTGAGTGTCTCGGCTAGTGGTATCGTAACTAGGCTTTCAGATTCATTCCCAGATAGCTCAATTGGCAGAGCAAGCGACTGTTAATCGCTAGGTTGCAGGTTCGAGTCCTGCTCTGGGAGCCAAGCGAAATTCTTTTCGCGGATTCCCTACGAACTGACAGCGGATGAGTGTTGATCTGGTAACGCCAGATTCGCAACACTCCGACAGCCGAGGTTGGACACATCCTGCTCTCGACGGGTCGCGTCTGAGCGTCCCGGGCGACCTTCGGCTACGTTGGCGTGCGTCCCCCAAGGAGGCGCCATGACGATAGACGTGCAGAACGATGAACGACTCGATCCACGGTTGAAGGCCTTCCTCGCGATGCTTCCTCCCGAGGAAGCCAACAATGTGAGGGATCGAGACGAGATTCTTGAGCAGTTGGCCTCGCCCGCGGCGAAGGAGGCTCTGAAGATGACCGTGGCAGTCACGGACATGTGGGGAAGCGAAGAATTTGCCCCATCGACCGGACTGCGCTTCGAAACTTTCGACGTCACGTCACAGCCCGACGGCAACACCATCAAGTTGCAAATCGTGCGACCCGATCATGACGACACAGTGCCGTGCGTGTATTACATCCACGGTGGCGCGATGGCCTCGCTCTCCAGCTTCTATGGCAACTACCGGGCGTGGGCTCGGATCCTCGCCGCCAACGGTCTCGCAGTGGTGTTGGTGGAGTTTCGCAACTCGGTAGGAGAGAACGCGCTGAATGAAATCGCACCGTATCCGGCAGGACTCAACGACTGTGTCGCGGGCTTAAAGTGGACGATCGATCACGCGTCTGAGTACGGCATCGATCCGTCGCGCATCGTCGTCGCGGGTGAAAGCGGTGGTGGCAACTTGGCGATTGCGACGACGCTTCGCCTCAAGCGCTCTGGAGAGTTGAATCTAATTAAAGGGCTCTACGCCCTGTGCCCCTACATCAACGGTGTCTGGCCCGACGATAGGTACCCGTCGAGCGTCACGAATAACGGCATCTTCATCAACGTGCAGGGGAATTGGGGTCCCGTGAGTTACGGGATCGAAGCGCTGGAGAATCGTGACCCACTCGCGTGGCCAGGATTCGCGACGGTGGATGACGTCAAGGGTTTCCCCCCGACCGTTATCAGCGTCAACGAATGCGACCCACTGCACGACGAAGGTGTGGCGTTCTATCGACTCTTATTGTCAGCAGGCGTCAACGCCAGGGGTCGAGACGTTCTAGGCACGATGCACGGAACTGAACTGACCGTTGCCCTTTGCCCCGAGATAACCCGGGCAACCGCGCTGGACCTCGCTGCATTCGTCAAAGAGTGACCGTGCTTTGACTTTCTGCGAAGATTGAGTCTCGATCATCGCGTTGTAGAGGTTCACGAACGCGTGACAGAATGTTTGAAGAACGTCTTGAACGTATTTAGTCAAGTGGCTGTCGAAGTCTCATGCCGAGCCTACTTTTCTGAATTCTCTACAGGGCCGTAGCTCAGTGGTTAGAGCAGGGGACTCATAATCCCTCGGTCGTGGGTTCGATCCCCACCGGCCCTACTTCGCCTACTTCGCCTAGTTCGCATCATTTCCCGTAGTGGTAGCGCGCTTGAAGAACGACAATGTCCCCGCCGTCTACGAGATACACGAGGCGATGTTCCTCATCAATTCGACGCGACCAGCATCCCGCCAATACATGTCGGAGTGGTTCGGGTTTGCCGATACCTTCAGTTGGATTGCGAACCGACTCTTCCAACAGACGATTAAGTCGTTTAAGCATTGCCTTGTCGTGCGACTGCCAATTGAGATAATCCTCCCAACCAAGGGGAGTGAAAACCAAGCGCACTATGAGATATTGTGGACGTTGCGTTCGCCGGCGTTTGCCTGAGCAAGGCTCCTCAAAAGCCGTCGAGCGTTGGAAGGAGAGCGCAAGAGCAATGCGGTCTCGTTCAGTGCGTCGAAGTCGGCTCGAGACATAAGTACTGCGTCGCCTCGTTTGGATGTGATCTCAATTGGTTCGCGGTTCTCATTCACCTGTTCAATCAGTGGGAAAAGGTTCTTTCGAGCTTCGCTCGCGGTAATGGACACTAACTACTCTCCTGGGTCAATGGTACCATTTATCGTACCAGGTGACTGCTACTCTTCGGGCGTCACTGGACCCCACATTTGCTACTCCTTCGCTATTCCTTTTTCCCAACTTCAATGGAATCGTTGCTACTCCACGGACCATCACGGAGACCACAAGCATCGGGTTGGACGCAATGGGACGCCGAACACAGATCTCGCGCCTCTCATAATCCCTCGGTCGTGGGTTCGCTCCCCACCGGCCCTACTAATTGCCCAACTTCCTTTCGATTGAATGTCTAGGCGAGACTCTGCAGCTGGTCAACGACGCCGACCTTCCCGTTCCCGACATGCCCGTCACCAGCACCTTGGTCGTTGGGCCACGATGGTGATGGGGACAGGGATAGGAGTAAGGCTCACGTACTGTTCACTCCGAACTCCATTGACCCCTCGGCCGGCCGCCCGAATGTAACGGCGTCTCGGACCTCACGTGCAACACCTTCCAGGAGTTCGTAATCTGGCTGGGCGCCGAGGGCGTCATTGATAGTAGAAAAAGCCAATCGCCCTGCGACGAACACAGTGATGGCGAAGATCTGCGTGTCCGTGAAGCCTACGTTGCGGAGTTCGTCGACGTTCATCTCCGTGACTCGGTTCGGGTCTGAAACGACTCGGCGCGCCCACGTGGCCAGGGCTTTCTCGGAGTCATCGAGCCCTTCATCCACTCCGCGTAGAACATTTCCGGCGATAGTGGCGCTCGTCTCGTGAGCCAGCTTCGATCCCCAAGCAAGAGAACAGTAGGCGTCGCCGAGCGTTGAAGCCGTGGCCGCTACGAGAATGCCCCGTTGGCGAAGGTTTAGTGAGCCGAGCTTGGTGACGCTACCCAAGAGTTCGAAGAGGCGCTCGCAGACTTCGGGCGCGTAGGCCCAGAGCCGCGATGCGTTCATGACGAAGCCATAATCGTCGACATCCTCGTCGAACATTCGTTGTGCCGCTTCGGAGACTTTAGGCATCTGAAGGAAGCCAACGCGCTGTCGCGCATCACCATTCAATAT
Organism: Acidimicrobiales bacterium; assembly: GCA_049790955.1. GTDB lineage: Bacteria > Actinomycetota > Acidimicrobiia > Acidimicrobiales > RAAP-2 > RAAP-2. Next base: position 2,257 of record JBAQZL010000052.1, on the reverse strand, counting down.
TGGTTGCTCCGGTGTCGACGACGGCTTTCTTGCCGTGTAGGCGACGATGGCGATCGAAGCGCGTAAAGGTAGGCCTTCGCGAAACTGTTGTCGTGCGCCGTCCTCGGCGACTCTTAGAAACTCCTCTTCTCCGACGCTTTGAATAGCTTCATATGCCGGACCCGTTGACGCGAGCGCTCGTGCGTAAGTCGCTGGATCCGGAAACTCCCAAACCGATGTGATGTCGTTGCGAGCAATCTCTAAGAATCCCTTGTCGATAAGTAAGGCTTCGCCCACTCCGGGTCGTCCCAGTGACACCATCGCCGCCTGGTTCACTACTTTCGGCTGGCTCGCCAGAAGAAAAGGTGTGAGCGCCCAGGCCCCGGGAGACGCTTTGATGTGTCCCCACACAGTGATCCCAAGTCGACCGCCGGGCTTCAAAACACGGCGCGCTTCGTCCAGTGCTTCGGGCGTCGTTCCCCAGATGCCACGAAAGCTTGTGACTACATCGAAGGTACTGTCGTCCCACGGAAGCGCATGCATATCTCCGACTCGTAGGTCCGCGCTTGGAGAGCGGTCACGGGCCACCTTGATGAGCCGTTCCGATGCATCAACACCGGCACACTCTGCGCCTCTCAGCGCCGCCAACTCCACTGCCAGACCCGCCCCGCAGGCAATGTCCAGAAGGCGTTCGCCTTTCGTTACCCCGAGCAGTTCATGGAGCGCAACGTACTCTCGGCAGTTGGCTGGCTCGCTCAAGGTGGCGAACTCAATCGCCCTTCGCCCCCATCCCTCGTCGACCATGGTCCAGTCACTCATGACGCCCCTCTCGAATCACGAATACCGAGTCCCCGTCCCTCGGATAGGGAAAATACGTGAGAAATCTATACCAGTGACTTCGCGCGTAACCGGAGATTTGCGGCTCCTAGGCATAAAGAATGCGCGCGTAGGCACTTCGTGGACGGTTTCGATCTCGGTGGACAATCTGCACGCCTCTCGTGATCCCTCGGTCGTGGGATCGGGCCCTACTTTGTGAGTGAATCGCCGAGAGACAGTCGTCGCCCGACGAACCAGGCGATGGATCGTGAAATTGACGGAGGAGATGGTTACTGAGAAGGCGGACCCGGTGTTTTTCCGATTCGCTGAGTTCCGGTAATGGCGTTCCAAATCCCCATATCGCGCGGACATGTATGGTGTGCGAGGTTGATTTTGACGAAATGTGGTGGCGTCCCCGGCACGTCCTCGTTGACGTCGAATTTGATCTTGCAGTTCGCGAGATATTCATTCTGTGTCGTGAGTTTGGGATGAAGGCGGGCACGGTTGCTGCCGGATCTATGCCGTATCCACGGGTTCGAATAAAGGGTGGACGAGTGTCATCTGTTTTGGTTCTAACGCGCAGGTGGCTCACGGTCGCGTCTGCCGCATTTCTTTCGGTTACTTGCATTTTCGTCGTATCGTCGCGCGCTGGCGCGAGCACGATCGCGCAGTCTCCTCTTTCGATAACCACCACCAGTTCCGTCGCATCTGGCTATGGCTATGCCCTGAACATGGAGACGAGCGGCGGCAATGTCGCCGGTCTCGACGCTTACGTTGCCAATGACAGTTCCGACAGCGTCTCGGTCGTTGACACCGCGACAAATTCGGTACTCGGCACCATCCCGGTTGGTGACTCTCCAGTTGATGTTGTCGTCAATGTTGCGGGAACGTACGCCTATGTTTCGAATGAGAGTTCGGGCACGGTATCGGTCATCAGCACGGCCGCCAATTCCGTGGTGAGTACCATCAACGTGGGAACCCAACCGAACGTTATTACTGCTGCAGGAAACGACGTGTTCGTGTCCTTTGGTGGGAGCAGCGATCCTGAAGTGATGGTGATCGACGCGACGACAAACCTAGAGGTGGGCTCGGTTCCCGCATCAGAGTATTTGAATGGCTTGGCCACAAACGAGGCGGGGACCCTCGCCTATGACACTGATGGCGGCAACTCTGTCTCGGTGCTCGACGTGGCGACCGGTGAGGTGGTCGCCACGATTCCAACCGGGGCGGGAGCGTCGTCGCTCGTGTCGAACCCGCAAGGCACTCGTCTCTACGTGGTGAACACTCAATCGGGCACCGTCTCGGTCATCAACACCTCGAGCAACACGGTCTCGGCAACCATCGCCGTTGGAAGCGATCCAAGCGGGGTCGCCATCAATCCTTCAGGGACGGCCGTTTACATTGAAAATACGGTCTCGGGTGTAGGCCCGGCGGTGTCAGTGATCAATACGTCGTCTAACAC
>JBAQZL010000051.1:0-4315 GCA_049790955.1 Acidimicrobiales bacterium | reverse complement strand
CCACTATCCTCATAGCGCTGCTGAAATGGCGTAGCTCTTGGGTTGGTAAGAATTTCTCCCATCCTTGCCACATATTGTGCGTTGGAATCCGAGATCAATTGTGCCAATCGTTCGAGCCTGTTGTCGGGGTCCTCTGGAAGCGGCGAGAACACTCGGTCCGAGACATACGCCCATGTGGCAATGCACTGAGCCATTGGAACGAGGCACCGTCGAAGTTGCTCCGCCTCATGGGCCTCAAAAGCGGCGATACCGCTGGCGTTGAAGCGGCGATTTTCTGAATTGATCGACCACGCGGCAGGAGCGCTCCCAATGACGGCGCCAATGGCTACAGCGCCCACCGTTTCAAGCCAACTCGTGTCCACGGACGAGAGGCTACCCAAACGCCTAGTCCTGCGTTTGCTCTCAGTGACTGCGAGCTAGCGAGGAGGACGAGTTGCTTTGGCTTCCTCGGTTGGCCAAAGTAGACGACCTTTCGGTGGCCAAATCTCGGTTAACCATGGGCGGTCCAGGTGTTCCAGGATCCGAGTCATCTGCTCTCTTTCATCCGGTGGATCAACCATGTTCAGAGCCATGTAACACATGAAGTGGTCGAACCGGAGACCGATGTGCACAGAGCGGACAAAGACGCCCTCTGCCGGATAACGAGTTCTCCCGTGAAGAATTTGTCCCTGTTGCACAGTTCCGGCATCGTGACCGATCACGACCTGAGTTCCTGGCAATGGATAGCCCAAATTGAAGAGGTGGCGGCTACCGTACTCTTCCGGTATATAGCGCCCTTCGTTTGTGGCGTCGTAAGCGATGCATGTCTTTATGACCCACATCGCGAGGATTAGTTGTTCAAACGGATCGATCGTCTTTGACTTGCCCTCCAAGAGTCCCGGAATGAGTTTCTTAGCGACTTCTTCGAGATTCGACATCCATCCGCCGTTGCAGGTTCCGCAAACGTCTGGGAGTAAGAACGCATTTGGAATCTTTCCAATAGGCGTGGTGCTGCTCGCATTCGCTCCCATGGTGTCGTCGTCGGCGTCTTTGGCCATCTGATCCGGATCGGCGTAAACGTAACTCACGTAGTTGGCATTGTCGCCAGGTTTCCCTTGGGCTCTTTGCTCTTCGACTGCGTAATACGCCATCTTGTTCGCGAGCCATAGGGGGATCACATCTTCAACTGCTCTAGGCACCTGCTCGTTTCCGCAGAAGATGCAGTCAATCAGTCTCGACTTCTTAGCCACACCACCTCCTTACCATTCACGAATCGGCCAGCTAGTCGATGGGCTGTCCCGCAACCCAGTGGTCGATGAAGGCCTTCCCCTTGTCGGTGAGAACAAACGCTGCGACCATCGGAAAATCTGGAACGTTCGGTAGTCCGAACTCAATCTGAATGGCGTTCACTGGTGCCTGCATCACGAGTTCATCCGCAACGAGATTTGCCATGAGTAGTTCCAATCCGCCAGACAGCATCGTCACGGCACCCACCCCAGCGCCATCATTGGCCTGGCGGGCAAGATACCTCCGCTCTAGTTCGCTGTAGCGATGGCTCAATATCGACAAATTGGCCTTGATCTGGAGCATCGCCTTATGGTCAATTTCGCCGTTCGTGTATCGCCGATGGCAGTTCGGACATAGTGCGATCAGATTGTCGAATGTGTGTTCGTGAACCTCTGCGTACGGACGAATGTGATTGATGTCGATCTCAGTCTCACGGCAGTGAGGCATCGCGCAGCGATAACCGCTTTCAATCAGTACGTCGCGCCTCACTTGCGCTGGAATCGCAGGGCGATCTGTCATATACAAACGTTAGGTCGCAGCGACAAGTGCTGCTCCGTTAAGAATGCTGGCAGTCCCTTGAACTGTCGACGAAGATTCAACCTGAGCCAAGACATCTGGAGGTTTATATGAGTTGGGCCACCACAGGAGCAGACGTTGGATCAATGCTCACAGGATTGTCGGCCGTGACGGCAACCGCTCTTTGGGGCCGGGCCAGGGTTAGGGAATGGAGAGAGGAAAGGGCCGCCCGAGTCTCACGAAATTGGGGTGGATACATCATCCGCGAGTACATCCCAGCGTGGTTCACGCAAGTCGTCGACGACGGGAGCAGCAACCACACGGAGAGGGTTGTCCTTGACGTCATCAACAGAGACGGCACTCCGAACCCCAACATGGCCCACCAACTCAAGCTGTACATACGTAGCGGCGGAACGCTTACGAATCCTCCGAGCGCGGCGCAATGGGACTTCTTGCAGGACCTCCGGCAAGTTCGGTTCGGCGCTCCCGAGGGCTACCCCATTCAATAGGGACCGAATGAGGCGCGAAGTCCATTCGTACATTGGATTGATCTCGCAACTGGGGGGCGACTACGACTGGTTCACTTGCCGCTGTTCTGCCCGTAATGTCTTGGCTCGAACACCGGTATGGTTTCGACGCCCGGGTATGCCCAGACTCTGACGGTCGAACCGCAATAATTCAAACTGAAGTGGCTCACGTATAGCGTCTACGCAACAATGGTTGCGTGATCCGATTGGTGGCAACCGATCTTGACGGTACCTTCTGGGACGCCAGTTTCGTCCCCCCGACGTCACACGTGGTGGCAGTCGGTGACTTGGTCGAGGCGGGCGTAACCGTGCTCGCAGCCACCTCTCGACGGCCCCGCCCTGTCAGACAGAGGTTGAGCGACGCAGGACTGTTGCTTCCCGCGGTGCTCATCGACGGCTCACTTGGTGTGGATTTTCGATCCGAAGAGCGATTTCATCAGGCTTGTTTCGATTCGGATGTAGCCCTGTGGACGCTGCTCACATTCCGAGCACACGGGCTTGATCCATGCATCTATGTTGAGCATCCCGATTACGACGTTGTGGTGTCCGGGTCGCCCGCTACCTGTGCTGCGCATCTGGCGCGTCTGGGATCACTCGCCTCAACCGGCGATCTTGAACTCACGGCTTCAACATCCGCTGTCTACGCTTTTTCAGTTCTCGGTTTGAGTCGAGAGCAGCTCAGCCCGGTCTTCCACGAGTTGGTTCGAACCATCGGTTCAAGCGCGATCCTCTATCGCGAGCCGGTCTATGGCGAGTTTGGCCTAATCATGAATCCTCCGGGAGTCTCGAAGTGGACCGGGATTGAGGCGTATTGCTGGCTCCACGACATTGACCCGGGAGAGGTCATGGCAGTTGGCGACGGATTGAACGACATTCCCATGCTGAAGCAAGCCGGTGCGGCCGTAGCTGTCCGTGGCGGCGCTCCAGAGGTGATAGCCGTCGCGCAACATCTGATTGAACCACCGACCGCCAGTGGTTGGACTCAGATCCTCGACCTGCTGGTTCAATACTGACTTCAGTGGTCAAAGCTCGGCAATCCGAGTTGGCGAGCATGCGGACTGATTGTCTGTCGCTGAAGGTAACCCCACCAGATTTCCAAGAGTCATTTCGGGCACACTACGGGCACATAGCGGGCACATAACAGGGGTAAATTGTGGTTTCTCCTGGTCACCCGTGGTCACTAACGGGGAGACTAAAGTCCTTGCAAACAAAGACTTTTGGCCCAGTTTCCCGAGCACCCCCAACGGGATTCGAACCCGTGCCGCCACCTTGAAAGGGTGGTGTCCTAGGCCGCTAGACGATGGGGGCCTGTGTTGCGTTTCACCTATGTACTGCCTGGTGGTCGGGCTGCCGGGATTTGAACCCGGGACCTCTTCGTCCCGAACGAAGCGCGCTACCAAGCTGCGCTACAGCCCGCAGCGAGTTACCTCGCAGCCCGTTTAGCCTACTCGTCACAGGCGCTATCAAACAAAGGCTAGATCGCGCTCGGAACCTCAGTCTCGGGCGGTGGGTGGTACTCGATCACGAGTTCGCTGATGCGTCGCTTCTCAATTGACTGGACACGAAACGTCCAGTCGCCGTAGGAGTAGATGGTGCCTGCGGCGGGTATCTCACCGGCGAGATCGAGTACGAAACCCGCGATGGTGACGTACTCACCTTCAGGGATCTCGAGGCCGAGCTCTTCGGCGACGCGATCGACGTGCGTCTGGCCATCGACAAGCCATCGGTCTTGGCGAATCTTCACGATCGTCGGTTCCTCGTCCTCGTCGAACTCGTCGGCGAGATCGCCCACGAGCTGTTCGAGGATGTCGCGAATCGACACGACCCCCGCCACGCCCCCGTGTTCGTCCAAAACCAGTGCGAAGGTCCGGTGCTGCTTTCGCATCTCGCTCAGGCTCTCGAGGAGATCGAGTGTCTCGGGGAGCATGAGGGGACGTCGAATCTTGCGCGTGATCTCCTCGGTGCCCGGGAGCGACACGCCGATGGCGCGCTTCAGGGTCGAGCTG
>JBAQZL010000050.1:0-19522 GCA_049790955.1 Acidimicrobiales bacterium | reverse complement strand
CGAAGGGGGAGCGCGCCCGGCGCCAGAGCAACGAATGAAGGCGGCGTTCACACACTTGGAAGACCGCGGCGAGGACTTCATGGCGGAAACGACCCGTGAAATCGCTGGTCGATTCGTCGGAGTGTTGACTCGGGTTCACCTTGCATGGTAACTTAATCGAATAGTTTTCGCCTATTAGTCGAAAACCTCCCCGGACGTGACGCCTTCGGGAACGACGAGTGTCTGTCAGTCAGCCGAGGGAAGAAGGTCTCGTGAGCATCACCCAGATGACCCCCGAGACGCTCGACGAGTGGTCCAGCGAAGTGCGCCGCCTCGCTCGCGAACGCGACGCCGTCATCCTCGCCCACAACTACCAGCGTCCAGAAATTCAAGACGTCGCCGATCACGTCGGCGACTCGCTGGCCCTGTCGCGTATCGCTGCCGCGAGCGACGCCTCGACCATTGTCTTCGCCGGTGTCTACTTCATGGCCGAGACCGCAAAGATTCTCGCGCCTGATCGCACGGTTCTTATTCCCGAACCCCTGGCCGGATGCTCGCTGGCCGACAGCATCAACGCGGATCAGTTGCGCGAGTGGAAGTCCGAGCATCCAGGTGCCGTTGTCGTTGCGTACGTGAACACGAGCGCCGAGGTGAAGGCTGAAACCGATCTCTGTTGCACGTCGGCCAACGCCGTGGACATTGTGAATACCATCCCCAGCGACCGTGAGGTTCTTTTTCTCCCTGATCAGTTTCTCGGCGCCCACGTCCAGCGCATGACTCAGCGCGAGAACATGCACATTTGGATGGGCGAATGTCACGTGCACGCCGACATCAGCCCCGTGGAGTTACGTGACAAGGCACTTGCGAGTCCTGAGTCGGAACTATTCATCCACCCCGAGTGTGGGTGTGCAACGCCGGCGCTCTGGTTGAGTGGCACCGGCGACCTGCCCGCCGAGCGCACGCACATTCTCTCGACGGGCGGAATGCTTGATCGTGCTCGCGTGACGATTGCGAAGTCGGTCCTGGTGGCCACCGAGACTGGCATGTTGCACCAACTCCGTCGGGCCAACCCGGCCGTGCAGTGGGAGCCGGTCAACGAGCACGCCGAGTGCGTGTACATGAAGATGACCACTCGCGACGTACTGCTGCGATGCCTGCGCGAGGGCACCAGCGAGGTCACAGTCGATCCCGACATCGCGCGGCGAGCGAAGCACGCGGTGGACGCCATGATCGCGGTGGGCTCACCATCCATGGCGGGCGAATGAACATTCCTACCCTGCGCTTCTTACCGTCTCCGACGGCCCTCTGGAGTCGTGAGGTCGACGTTGTCGTCGTGGGCAGCGGAGCGGCGGGACTGAGCGCCGCGCTGACCGCCAGCGAGCACGGACAGCGCGTCCTGCTGGTGACCAAAGGATCTCTGCGCAGTGGATCAACGCCGTACGCGCAAGGCGGACTGGCCGTGGTGAGTGGCGCCGAAGACTCATTCGACGCGCATGCGCGCGACACTCTCGTCGCGGCCGCCGGACTGGCCAAGGAAGACCGAGTCCGTTCTCTCGTGACGAGCGCGCCCGACGTGGTCAGCGTGCTGAACAGCCTGGGCGCTCACTTCGATCTCGGCTCGTTGGGGCTCGAGGGCGGCCACTCACACCGTCGCATTGTGCACGCGGGCGGAGACGCCATCGGTGCTGAACTCCACCGAGTCCTTCGAACGGCGCTGCTCGCCTCCGACGTCGAGATCATGGAGCACACGGTCGCCATTGATGCACTGACGAACGACGTGGGTGACGTCGTTGGAGTCATCGCGGGACGAGCCGGAGCCGACGCGGCCCTCGACGCGGGATTCATCACCGCGCGCGCCGTCGTGCTCGCCACGGGCGGATTCGGTCAGGCATTCTCTTCGTCGACGAATCCCGCCGAAGTGACGGGCGACGGTCTCGGGCTCGCCGTTCGCGCCGGCGCCACGGTGACCAACGTTGAGTTTGTGCAATTTCACCCCACCGTGCTGTTTTCGAAAGGACACCGGGGCCAGTCGCCGCTCATTACGGAGGCGCTTCGCGGAGCGGGAGGCACCATTGTCGACGTCGACGGGCAGTCGGTCATGCGCGGACGCCACCCGCTCGGCGACCTCGCACCTCGTGACGTCGTCTCGTTCACCATGCTCCAGCGCATGAACCGAGGAGACGGCCCGTCGACAAACCTGTGGCTCGACGCGCGAAGCATTGGCGCCAAACGTCTCGCTAGGGAGTTTCCAACCACTCTCGAAATCTGTCGGAAATCCGGTGTCGAACCGGCGAAAGAACTCATCCCTATCGCGCCCGGTGCTCACTACGCCTGTGGCGGAGTGAGCGCTGATCTTGAGGGCAATACGTCTCTTGTTGGCCTCTACGCCGTAGGCGAAGTGGCGGCAACCGGAGTGCACGGCGCGAACCGTCTGGCCTCGAACTCTCTCACTGAGGCCGTCATCACCGGTCGTCGCCTGGGTCAGCGACTCGCCCACGACGACACCGGACGGAAAGAGAACGCTCGACGTTTGGGCGAGGGCCGCCCTTTGGGGCGCGGAGTCGACGCGTCGACGCGCGATTCACTGGCGGTACACATGTCGACGTACGCCGGGGTGCTGCGCGATCGCGACGGACTAAAGACTCTCCTCGGGACGCTCGACACCACTGTTGCGAACCCACAGGCGAAGTTAGACCTTGCGATGCTCGAAGCGACCAACCTGCACACGTCGTCCGTACTCGTCGCGAGCGCCGCGCTGCTGCGCGAAGAGAGTCGCGGCTGTCATCGGCGCAGTGACTTTAGTGAGACGAGCGACGCCTGGGGTCACGCGATCACCATGCGCGTCGTCGACGGCGAGGTGGTGGCCGAGACGAGTGCCATGGCCGGCGCGTGAGCGAAGAGATTGACAACGCCCTAGAACAAGCTGGCCTCGATCCTCTCGAGGTGCGTCGCCTTGTGGATACGGCGCTCGACGAAGATCTTCGCTACGGTCCCGACGTCACAACCGACGCGACGATTCGTCTCGACCAACGTGCTCGCGCGCAGGTCGTTGCTCGTGAACATGGGGTTATCTGCGGCGGCCCGGTCGCGCTTCTCGTGCTGGAGACCGTTGGCTTCCCACTGACCGCTGTTGATGTTCGCATCGTTGACGGTGAGAGTGTGCATCCGGGCAGCGTGGTGATGAATCTGGAGGGGCCGCTTCGCGCACTGCTCGTTGCCGAACGCACCCTCTTGAACTTCATGACTCACCTCTCGGGGATCGCGAGTGCCACGCACGAGTGGAGTCGCGCTCTCGAAGGTACGAACTGCCGTGTGCGTGACACCCGAAAGACCACTCCAGGACTTCGTCAGCTTGAGAAGTACGCCGTGCGCTGCGGAGGTGGCGTGAACCATCGGATGGGCCTCGGTGACGCCGCGCTCATCAAAGACAATCACGTTGCGGCGGCCGGCAGCATCACGAAGGCCATCGAGGACGTTCGACGCCAATACCCCGACGTGACGCTCGAAATTGAGTGCGACACTCTCGAGCAGGTACGTGAAGCACTCGTGACCGGATGCTCCCTGATTTTGCTCGACAATATGAATGTTCAACAGCTTCGTGCCGCCGCCGAATTGGCCGATGATTTCCCAGACGTGCTCCTCGAAGCGAGCGGTGGGCTCACGCTCGAGGATGCCACATTGGTTGCGTCGACTGGCGTCGACTATCTCGCCGTCGGTGCGCTGACGCACTCCGTACGGGCGCTCGATCTTGGACTTGATCTGATCTAAACGCTGTCACACGGTCTCACTACACTTCTCAGCATGACAGAGCACGTTCGATTTGGCGCAGTCTCGTTCGACTGTGAAGACCCTCACCCCCTCGCCGACTTTTGGGCGGCGGTTGTGGACGGCGAGGTGGCGTTTCGCAGTGACGACTTCGATGCGGTGAAAGCCGGCTCGCTGTGGTTGACGGCTGTGAAGGTGGAGAACTACCAACCTCCGACCTGGCCCGGCGACGCGACTCCCAAGCAGATACATCTGGATCTCGCCGTCTCCGACCTCGCGGCTGGTGAGCGCGAAGTACTCGCGCTTGGCGCGACGAAGGCAGAGACGCAACCGGCGCCAGACTCGTATCTCGTGTTCTTGGATCCGGCGGGTCACCCCTTCTGTCTGAGTACCGCGATCCCCGAGTAGGGGCAACGCGCGAGAGTTCACTCGCGCGTTCATCAGTGACCCTATCGACGCGTTCGACGTCACTGATGCGCGAAATCTTTCGTCGTGAAATCTCCGCGTGCAGAATCTTAGAAACGCCGCAGAGTTAAAACGCGACAGTCAGATATTCGCAATTCCTCGACGGGCAGATACTCGCGAAAGCGCTACGCGTACACGCGATTGACCCAATGAATATGCGTCATGTGCATCTCACTCACTGATCGAAAAGTGTGTCGCATACTATTTTCATTCGCAAATCTCGTGTTTTAAAATTGGTGGTAGCGAAGCTCAACGAAGAGCATCGTCGGGGTATATCGATACCACCAAACTGAAAGCGAGAATGACCATGGGATTAGTTGGAATGGTTATTAGCGCCATGTCCACCGTGGCTGGCGCAATTATGTACTGGGGTTTGACCGCGCAAAGTTCGGCGGCCGTTCAAAATAACGGGATTCGAATCTCCACGATCGGCGTCATCTTGATGATCGCCGGCGTGATCGGTTTCATCATTTCGGCGGTGGTGTTTGCCTCGTCGCGTCGCGGTCTGTCCGCGCCGACTCAAACCCTCGACCGCGAGGTCATGGACTCGACTGGGAACAAGACCGTTCTTCACGAACAACGCAACTAACGCGTCGGGCAAAGGAGGAACATCATGATTCTGTTCGGTGTCGTATTGATGATTATTGGACTGCTCTTACACGTGCCGGTGCTGTGGTCACTCGGAGTGATCGTGTTAGTGATCGGACTCGTCTTGTGGCTGTTGGGAGCTGTCGGACACGCAGTAGGAGGTAGACGCCACTACTACTAGGCGATAGTTCGCCCCCGCGGTTCGCGAAGTCACGGTTCTCGCGAATCGCGGGGGTTCTCTCGTATACGGAGTATTTGTGATGTATCAGCTGGCGCTCTGTGAGCACATCTCGTCAGAGGGGACGAAAAGCGCAACGCGCTTCGCCACAGTGTCGTAAGCCTGGATCGAGCCTTGAACGACCAGGGCCGCAACCAATGCCGCCGAGAAAGCGAGCAACAAGTTGCCGGTGTGCAGAAGTTCGGCCAAGACCAACATCGCGGCCAAATATGAGAATGAGCCTCGCGTTACCCCGTGGAGGAATCGTGATGAAGCTCCCGAGCCGTGCTCCTGGTGTGTCATGAAGGCCATCATCAGGCTCATTGCGGGGAGTGCGTCGATGAGACCCGAAAGTACGGGGCCGAGTCGACCGGCGAGAGAGACGAGCACCAAGGTGAAGACTGCCGACAGGAGAACTCGTAGCCAGAGACGAGAACGGCCATTTGTCGAGTTCGAGAGTGTTGGCGAGGCCGGCCACCAACGAAGTGCGACCGCGAAACCAACCGCTGTCAAGAGTCCGGCAAGCAGCGCGGACAACTTCAGCAGGTTGACGGCCTCCGCGGCCAGCGCGAAGGCGCCGAGCGCCCCAGTGAGGGCAAATGACGGCGATAGATGGATTGTCAGTCTGGCGTAGAGCCACAGCACCACGGCTTCGGCAATGGAGCCAACCAGTAAGGCGCTGGTCATCGAGCTGGCGAACGCGGTCCCGTGCTGGAGAGCCACGAGCCAGAGCAGGGGCAGGCCGGCGAGCGGTAGTCCAATGATCAGCCCGCTGACGGCGTGGCCAAAGCGGCGCTGCGCGAGGGACCCGGCGACGACGGCCAGCGGGGCGAGAAGGATTCGAAGTAGGAAAAACAACATGCCTCAATAATAATTGCGATCAGAGGATAATTGACTCGGTAATAAGCAATATAGCCAGTGATAAACCTCTAAAACATCTGTAGAATTGACATCAAGCCTGTATAAGCGATGAAAGAAGTGACTATGGACGAGATTGATCGAGCGCTGCTCGTTGCATTGAGCGACGACGGACGACTGAGCTACCAGCAGTTGGCGGCGCTGGTGCACCTCAGTGCCAACAGCACGGCCGACCGCGTACGACGCCTGCGCCAGAGCGGCGTATTGGCCGGATTTCACGCGGAGCTGGATCTCGCCGCTCTCGGCCACACCCTTCATTCGTTGACAGACGTCAACTTGAAGGAATCGGTCGACCGCCACGAGTTCGAGCGTGCCTTGAATGGGGTACCGCAGGTTCTCTCGGCGGTGCACACCACTGGCGAGCTGGACTACCAGTTGCGCATCGTGAGTCGCAATACGGACGAGCTCCAGTCAGTCCTTGACACTCTGCAAAAGCTTGGGACCCGCGATGTGCAAAGTCGAATCGTGTTGGGCGAGACGACCTACGAGGCGTCGCGTCTGCTTTAAAAATTCGCAGAAAGTACCCCGCATCTTTTTTGGGTGTATCGCCCGTGGTGAGAGAGGTTTAGTATGAGAAAAATTCGCCGCTTCAACGGACGCGGGGCCGGAGCAAATGAAGAGTGTCGTACGAGACAACGAACGAGCCGTCAGTTGGGTGGTCGGCGGCCAAGTGTGCTTCGTGCTGTTTATCTTCGTCTGCGTAGCGATACATCCTGGCTTCGTGTTGAAGCGGAACGAAGGTGGGATGAGCAACTACGGCGTCCACATCGAGACGGCGCTGCCGTACACGCTCGCGTTGCTTGGGTTAGCGGGTTTCAGTCGACGCGCGGCCGTGTTGCTTCGCCACGATGGTCCCTCCGTGCGTCGCCTGCGCCGAATCCTCAACGCGTACAGCGTCATCGTATTCATCATGCTTCTCAGTACCTACGTGTACACGCGCAACCTCACCTTGCGTGACTTTCACTTCGGGTTCGGCACCGTTCTCATCCTCTTTGAGGTCGCCTCGTCTCTGTGGATGTTTCGACTGTGTCGCCGGTACTTCTGGGACGACGTGTTTCTTTTCATGCAGCTAGTCGGAAGCATTCTCTGCCTGGTCACGATCGTCGGAGCACTGCACGTGCTCTTCTTTGCCGAGATGCTGACGGCGGCCGGATTCGCGGGTCTCATCATCCACACGAGCCGGTGCGTGAGCGCCACAATTGCAGGCCCGGCGCCGCGAAGCGTTCGCGGATTGCGCGACTCGATCTCGTAGTTATCCCTCGCTGAGGGGCGAGCGTCACGGTGCGACGTGGTCACGTTAGTTTTGTATGACATCACGTCCGTTGCGTTCGCCCGTTGGCAGCTTGGAGGTTGTAATGCGTCATCTTGGTCTATTCATTGCTCGCGTGGTGTTCGGCATCTATCTGGCCGTGCACGGTGCACAGAAACTCTTTGGCGCTTTCAAAGGACCCGGCCTCGAGAAAGCGGGCGCAGGCTTCGAGCACATTGGACTTCGTCCGGGTAAGCCGTTCGCTGCCCTCGCCGGCGCCAGTGAACTCAGCGGCGGCGTGTTAACAGCGACGGGAATCGCTGCCCCGCTTGGACCACTGATCATTGCCGGAACGATGGCTGTCGCGAGTACCACACACCGCGAGCATGGACCACTCGCGCAGGACGGTGGATTCGAGTTGCCTTTGACCAACATGGCGATGGCCATTGCGCTCATGAGTGCAGGAACGGGCGCCTTGCGTTTCGGTCCGCACCTCTCAAAGTCGTGGACGCGGGCCGCGTTCCTTGGCGGTGCGGCACTCGCCGCCGGATCGATCGCCTACATGCTTCGTAATTCGTCGGCACCAGTGGAGAAAGTGGCCGACAGCACTGAAGAGCCCGACGAGGTCAGTGTTAATCACTCGATGGCGTCGAGTTAGAGATTCCGCTCAGCCGCTGAGGCGGAGCGACGGCATCTAACGTCGTGTCCATGTCAATTGAACTGGTCAGTTTTTTGGTGCGCGACTACGACGAGGGCATCGACTTTTTTGTTCGCCTTCTCGGCTTCACCTTGGTGGAAGATTCACCCTCGGTCGCCGAGAGTGGTCGCGCGAAGCGCTGGGTCGTCGTGCGACCTCCCAACGCTGAGACGGGACTGCTGTTGGCGGAAGCCGACGGCGACGATCAGCAACGTGCACTCGGCAACCAGACCGGGGGCCGCGTCAGTTTCTTCCTTCGCGTCGATGATTTCTCTTCGACCTTTGAGCGCATGCGTGACGGTGGCGTTGAGTTTCTTTCCGAACCTCGCGAAGAGCCCTATGGAACGGTCGCGATATTTCGCGACGTGTCGGGGAATCGCTGGGATCTTCTCGGCCCGCGCCCGTCAGCGTAGAACCCAGGGTCCCTCATTCGAGGGCAGATGGTTTCCATGAGTACGTGGTCGCTCGCGAAATGATCTGAAACCCCAACTGGTTCAATATTGGCCTGCTGTTATCCGACGCCATCACCATGAGGTATCGATAACCTCTTTCCTGAGCGAGCCGCGCGCGTCGAAACACCAGTGCTCGATAGATGCCCTTTCCTCGCCACTCGGGCACCGTGCTCCCACCCCACAGTCCGGCGAAATCACTGGCGGGAAAAAACTCTATTCGTGACGACGAGACCGGAACGTCGCCGGCCATGACGACGAACATGTCCGTCTCCTGAGGAGCGACGTCGAGTCGTCGAAGGATTGATCGGCGGAGCTCTTCGTGACTGTGCCCAAAGACGCTTTCGTGAACCTCAATGAGGAGTTCGACGCCCGCTTCGTCGCTGACGCGGAGAAGTTCTGTTCCTTCGGGAAGCACTGGTTCGCGTGACAGTCGTGACGACTCCGCGATCATCACTGCCGACGTACCGCTGTCGATAAAGCCAGCGTTTACGAGTCGCTCCCCAAGATCCGTTGGCCGGTCATAGTCGTACACCCGCCACACGAAACTTAGATTTCGTGAGCGATAGAACTCGATCTGGGCAGCTATGGCCTCGTCGGCAGTCATCGCGTCCAGCGACGACCAACTCACTTCGCACCACCCGGGGCCGTCGTTCGCGACGCGTCGTACGAAGTTCACGCCGTACTCGCCAGTTGCTCCACTTCCGTCGGGCGTGACGTTACGTCGAACCTGTTCATCGAAGGCGTCTCGTAGTTCGGAGTGCTCGCTCTGCATCAGAACGAGTCTGGCACCCGCCCGGACGCAACAACCCGCAGATGGGGAGAGTGAACGTCTGGCGAATATTCGATAGACATGTGTCGCAGGTCTTCAACGTGACGCCAAAGGCGGTGTGTATGGCGGATCCATCATCGAGTGCGCAGTACGCCAAACCTGGTTGGTTTACTCGCAATGTCTTCAATCGTGCGGTCGCACTGATGACGAACGCGGGCATCAGCGTGTGGGGATCTCGCACGCTCTGGGTTCGTGGCCGAGTTAGCGGCGAGTGGCGCTCCACTCCGGTCAATCTTCTGACGGTTGGTGGCCAACGATATCTGGTCGCGCCACGAGGAGTGACGCAGTGGGTACGAAACCTTCGTGCGGCACGAACGGGTGAGTTGCGCCTTGGCCGCTCGAAGGAAGTGTTTAACGCCGTGGAGCTAAGCGACGCGGAAAAGGTCGACGTCTTACGTGCCTATTTGAAGCGCTGGAAAATGGAAGTCGGCGTCTTCTTCGACGGTGTCAGCGCCACGTCGTCCGACGAGGAGCTGAGTCGCGTGGCGCCGAATCATCCCGTCTTTCGTATTACGACCTCGTAGCCGGACTTGACGTTTTCGGTTCCGCGTCGGAGGCGTCACGCGCGGCACTGATGACTTTCGTGAGCGCGGTGTGAAGTGACACCAATTCGCTCAGTTCCATCCCGAGTCGAGCGACAATCGCGGGCGGAATTTGCTCGGCCCTCGATCGGAGTTCACGGCCCTTGGTGGTGAGGTCGACGTGGAGGCGCCGTTCATCATCACCGCTCCTCTCGCGTGTGATCAATCCGGACGCCGCTAATCGTTTGAGAAGAGGAGAGAGTGTCGGCGAATCGAGCTGCAGCAGATCGCCTATCTCTCGCACCGAGAGAGGTGAGTGTTCCCAGAGTGCGAGCATCACCAGATACTGCGGATGGGTCAGCCCCATGGGCTCTAACAGTGGTCTATAGACCGACAGAACGCTGCGCGATGCGACCACCAACGCGAAACAGACCTGGCGTTCCAGGGCGAGTGGATCGTCCTGGGTTTCATCAATTTTGTTCACTGGTCGATCCCCCCTGGCGCACTGGTCGTCAGTCCCTGTAGGATGAAGATAGTTCGTGCACTAACTAATCGTACACGATGAAATGAGGTACTATGCCCATTGGAACTGGGATACAGATGACTGAATTGGCGCAAACTACGGCAAGGAGTGGGCGATGACCGCGATCATCGTGCCTGTTGTTGTCATGGTCTTGTTTAGCGCTCTGTACTCGGGCGCGTACATCTGGATGCGAAGAGAGTCCTTCGGAGAAGGACGACGCAAAGCCAAGGTCGGCCGTTCGCACCATCACTGAGTCGCCCGGAATGTCACAACGCGCGAACTACGACTCGTCGAATTTGTGAACCGTGTGACCGAACGTGCCTTTGGCGAATGCGAGAACCTTTGTCGGCGCCACGGAAAAGAGCTGCACCTCGAATCCGTCAGGGTGAAAGAACTTGCCGTCGCGAGCTTCATATTCCCAGCGACCATCCCACTTCGTTCGAAACGCGTGGCTCACGTCCTCGAGTACGCGCTGATCTGATCCTTCATGAGCCTCGCCTTCGAGGACGATGTCAATTCCATCCTGCCAGTCGTTGCGACCGGTTGTCAGAATAACGTTGGAGTTCGCGCGGAGGTTTGCGGACTTCTGTTCATTTGATCCGGTCGTGAAGTGCAATGCACCATCCGCCCAGACGGCGACGAGTGGTGTGACGTGAGGTCGGCCATCTGCGCGAACTGTCGTTAGCCAAAACAGCTCAGCTGACTCAATCGCTCGCTCGGTATCGGCCCACGTAATCGCCGACGCTTTGGAATCGCTGTATCGCTGGTCAAGAGAGGTTACTGGTGAACTCATGCCCACACAATTTCACAGAGAACTCGGCGCCGCAAGCAAATTCAGAGTTGGTCGAAACGTGGGCCGGTCTAGGACGAAATCCGACCGGCATTTGACCTAGGCAATGCCGCCAACACTCTCGTCTGAGTTTGCCGGATACGGTGTACCAATGACCTGGTCACTGAAGTCGGGGATGGCAGTGTTGATACTCGCGGCGACTCTGCCCCTGGGCGTCGTTGCGACGACGAGCGTGGCGGCGAGCTCCGCAGAAGCGACGTGCCACGCTCCGCAATTGACTCGCTTGACGGTCACTGCCGCGCGCACCAGAGCGAGGGCTGCCGGCTGTGCGTTGCGTCTGACGGGAGCTTCAGTGACGATGCCCTCTGTTCAGACGATTCGTACCCAAAATATCCGCGCCGGGCGGGAGGCAAAATCTGTGACGGTTACCGTCAATCCGCTCTGCTCCGGCCCCGCGGACCCGGGACCACCTCCCGGAGAACCGTTGATCACGGCAGGGGCTTCTGAGTTGGTTACGGGGCTCTTTCTTGAAGGCGGGCCACTCGTGGAGCGTTCGGCACCAGTCTGCAAGGACCTTGCTGGCAAGTCCACCGGAGGGACAATCACCATCACGAATGTCGCCGGGACCACCATCGCCAACGCCATGAAGTTGACCCCGGGTCAGTTGCTGTACGTCAACGTACCCGCCGGCCCATATACGATCTCTGGCGTTTTTTCTAACGGCACGACGGTTGGGCCGATCACCGTAACGGTGGCATCCGATCAAGTGGTTCGCCAGGACTTGGTCGACGACGTCCCCTGAGGTACCGTCATTGATTAGGCCTGCTGCGTACCCTCTCCCGTCAGCGGCGGTTACTCTTCGATGCCAAAACTGATCACTCGATTCGGATGAATACGAATCTTTGACTTGCGTGAATCCTCGTTCTCTATCGTCTCAGCCGTTCCGCGGACTTCCACCATTCTGGGTTTCCACGGATCAACAGTCTCCAGATCATCGACGACGAATGCCACTTGACCATTCGCCACGACGTTCTTGTACTTGCGCGACTCGCCCATATTGAAACCGCCGATCTCGAACGTGCCCGTTTTTTCATCAAAGGTGAATCCGACCGGGTTGTTTTGAAGAGTTCCGTCGGGTCGCAACGTGGCCAATCGTCCGAGACGCTGGCTCTTCAGATACTTCACCAGGGCACTTGAAAATGTGGCCACATTGCCTCCAATCGGGGGTCTGCGGTCAGCGTATGCGCAGTCGAATCGCCTCGATCGCTCCCTAGGACGAGTGGCTGGCACCCGCTTGCAGTGTCAACTCCGACTGGCACTGGTGTGCGCTCAGCATGCGAGCGACGACAACGATCCCGAGCGCTGCTATTCCCGCCCCGACGAGGTAGGAGACACGAAACCCGCCAGAGAGAGTGCCCCCTACGCCGTGAGAGTTCGCCGCAGCGATTGTTGCGAGGAGTGAAAGTCCAACCGCGGATCCGACCTGTTGGCTCGTGTTGAAAATAGCCGCCGCCGATCCTTGCTCACTGGGGGCCACGCCCGAGATGGCACCCACCGACGTCGCGGGAAAGGCCAGGCCCATACCGAACGCAGTGAGCAGCAGTCCGGGCAGCACGTTGACCCCATAGCTGCCGCCCGAGGTGAGGTGCGACAGCCACAGCTGTCCGAGCCCAATGCTGGTCATGCCGGCGATGAGGATTGGCTTGACGCCCATGCGCGAGAGCAGCCGCCGCGTCAGCAACGTCGACGTACTCATCACCGTCAGCGTTGATGGAATGAAGCACAGCCCCGTCACGACCGGACTGAATCGCAGAACGAGCTGTAGGTAGAGCGACGCGAAATAGACGTAGGCGACGACCACCGTACCCATGACGAGCATCGCCCCGTCAGCCGCACGTCTTGTGCGATTGGCGAGGATGCTGAAAGGCACCATGGGCGAGGGCACGTGACGTTCGACGACGAGAAACGCGGCGCCGAGGACGACGAAGGCGGTAGCCGCGAGCAGGGTGCCGATCGACGTAAACCCTCGCTGCTCGCCGTTACTCAAGCCGAAGATTAACGACGCGAGTGAGAAAGTGACGAGCGTCGCGCCAACGTAGTCGAGCTGCACGCCACTTTGCGGGGTGCTCGAAGGAATCGTTCGTGGAATGAAGAACAAGAGAACGGCCACGATCGGAACGTTGATGAGAAAGATCGCCCGCCAGTCCACGTATTCGACCAGCACACCCCCGAGCACGACGCCCAGGGACGCTCCTCCGGCCGCCGCCGCCTGCCAGAGACCAACAGCTCGATTACGCGCTGGCCCTTCAGGATTGTTGATCGTGAGTAGCGCGAACGCGGTGGGCGAGATCATGGCGCCGCCGATCCCTTGGGCAATGCGCGACGTGATGAGCATCAACGACGACTGAGCGAGACCACACGTCAGCGACGACACGACGAAGACCAAGAGGCCAATCACGAACAATCGACGCCGACCGAGGAGGTCCCCAGCGCGCCCGCTGAGCAGGAGTAGCGAGCCGAAGGTCAAGGCGTAGCCCGTCACTATCCACTGCAGGTTGGCCGAAGAAAAGTGCAGTTCGCGCTGGATTGTCGGCAAAGCGACGTTCACGATGCTGAAGTCGAGCGTGAGGACGAGTTGGGCAGTGCAGAGCAGCGCGAGAAGCGCATTGCCGGATGATGGTTCTCTTGCTTTTGACGACACAGCGGGTCGCTCAGCCACCGACTTCCTCCTATCGGATCGCACACGCGGATATAAATTCCTAGTTGCGATCGAGAGAAATATCAAGAAGTTTGAGGAGGAAGGTGTTGACGTCAATCAGCGATCAACTGGCCGTCCGCGAGAGGGTCTATCGCCACTCCTGGACTGCTCGTCCGAGGGCCTCACTCACTTCGGTTCGTAGCAACGGGGCGAGCGACGCCGCCGTGATCTCGCCAGGGATGGGATGATCGGCCCCGCGAAAGAAGTCCCAAAAGCGGACTAATCCTTCCTCGCCATCGGCGTCGAACATCGCTGCCGCGAGCCGCTGCCATCGATACTGATACCAGACGTAGTTCAGTGGGCCCATCGGATTGTCGCCACCCGTGTAGTGGGCTTCGAGATCCTCGAGAGTGGTGTAGCCCTCAGCGCGCATTCGAGCGTCGAGGCGCGGACTCTGCGCTCCCACGGTGGAGAGGACCTCCAGCGTGTTCAAACTCTCTGGTTGCTGCGTGGCGACGAAGGCGTGGAGCGCCAGGTTGGCGAAGATCTCGCTCAACCAGAAGGTGGGCAACTTGAGATTCCCGAGGGTTTCGAATGCGTGGCCGAGCTCGTGAATCGTGATGAGGTCGAAGAAGGGCTGAAGATCCAAGCCACCTGCGCCGTCGGGATATGTCAAAAGCAGTTTCGGATAGTCGTGAGGTGACGTTTCGCGAAGATCCTCTCCCATTCCGACCCAAAAGTCTCCGCGCTCGGCGGGCATCACCAAGATGCCCGGTCGGATCTGATCGTCGTCATCGTTGAAGTACGGCAGTCCGTACGGCGTCTTACTCTCCCAGTCCCCCCGATCGGCCACGATGATGGCGATGTCGGGCTCGAACCCGGATAACAGTCGGCTCAAATACACATACGCACCCGCGGCAACATCGGCCGCTGCCGCTGCCCGTACGACTGATCCGTCGCTGTAACGAACGTCAAACGGATAGCCGTTTAGTTCCGCGAGCCCTGATCCCAACATCACTGGACAAAACTAGTAGTGAAGCACGTGGCTCGGGCCACGCTCAAGGGCAATATGAATTTGAACGGCTGGTTGAATTTGCGTGCCGTCATCGTCTTTCGTTATGGGCTGCCGCCCATCCAGCTGACCATGGCATCTCTCGTAATTCCTCGCTTCATGGCCCAGTCCTGGAGATCATCGAGATCTACCGGATCGGGCAGCTCCAACATGGCATCGTCCGCCGCATTACGGAGCCCTGCCCTTCGCAACATGTCAACTACGTGCTCCCTGGAGTACTGCACGACGCACCTCCCTCGCGGGCACGCGATGATCCGCTAGCTGAGATATTAAGGACCTGTCAGCACGCCGCGACAAGCCGACCCCCACTTGCGGAGGACGCGTGATTGAGGTGTGATGGTCACGTTTGATGTGGAGAAGGGGGGAGAAGCATGGCCAGTCAACAGGAATGGAGTGCTTCATTTGCAAAGGCATCCACCAGTGCAATGAGCTTCTATGACGAGATTATGGTGCCGCGATGGTTTGAACCATGGGCCCAGCTCTTGCTCGACAAAGTACAGCCTGAGAGTGGGCAGGCAGTCCTAGACGTTGCGTGTGGTCCAGGAACAGTGACTCGACTTGCCGCGCAGCGCGTTGGTCCCAAGGGAAGCGTCACGGGTTGCGATCTGAGTCCCGCGATGCTTGAGCTGGCGCGCTCAAAGAGTTCCTTTGATGCCAGCGCACCAATCGACTATCTGGAATGTCCGGCTGACGCGCTCAGCGTTCCCGATGATGCCTTTGATCTGGCGACGTGTCAACAGGGCTTACAGTTCTTCCCCAACCGAAGCACAGCGCTGGGCGAAATGCGAAGGGCGATGCGTCCTGGCGGAAAGCTTGGCGTCGCCGTCTGGGGCGCGATCGAAGACTGTCCGCCGTTCCTCGCACTAGCGAATGCCTTGGAACAGGTTTTAGGGAGTGACGTGGCAAACACATACAGGGGCGGTCCTTGGGGGCTCGCCGATTCGGCATCGTTGGCCCGACTCGCCAATGAGAGTGGATTCACGGATGTGGAGGTGCGCAGATACGAGTTGCCGGTTGTCTTCGAAGGTGGTCCCGAACAACTCCTCCTTACGCTGCGGGCAACGTCGGTAGCCACAACCCTCGCCCAACTTTCAGAGCCCGATCAGTTAACGCTCGCTACGGCGGTGCAAACGGCCTGTCGCCATATCACGGTGGATGGCATCGTGCGCTCGTATACAACATCGCACATCTTGACGGCGACTGTCGACGCAAAGTGAGAGTTGGCGGCGCTCGTTAACCTGGCTGGTTCAATCGGAGACCCGATGTTGGATCAAAGAAATGGATTGCGTCATGCGGGGCGCTCAAGGTGATCGAATCTTCCAGGGCAACGTTGGAATGCGCGTTCAAGATCGCGACGAGGGAAATATCATCGCTCGTGGCGTGAATGTGTTCGTCGTTCCCGAGGAACTCTATGACGACTACTTTGGCCACAGCGCTAAAACCAGCGTGGTCGATCGAACCTTCGATCAGGTGCTCGGGTCGCACGCCCACCGTAATCTCGT
The DNA here is from genome assembly GCA_049790955.1 of Acidimicrobiales bacterium. Lineage (GTDB taxonomy): Bacteria > Actinomycetota > Acidimicrobiia > Acidimicrobiales > RAAP-2 > RAAP-2. The sequence goes on along the minus strand of JBAQZL010000050.1, from coordinate 3,257 downwards.
CTCCGTCACTCTTTCGAAGAATGTCGGCCTGCTCGTCGGTCAACGTGACTTTGATATTCGAGTCTGCTTGCATGCCCGTAAGATACGCGCGCTCAGTGTCGCGGTTGATTCGCATTGATACGAAGTTCATTGACGGGGAACCGATGAAACCGGCGACAAACAGATTGTTCGGAAAGTTGTACAGATCGCGCGGCGTCCCGTACTGCTCCAAGACGCCGAGATTCATGACCGCAATGCGATCGGCCATGGTCATTGCTTCGACCTGGTCGTGCGTGACGTACAACATGGTGGCCTGCAGTCGATGGTGCAGCTGAGCGATTTCCGCTCGTGTCTGTACGCGAAGTTTGGCGTCGAGGTTCGATAATGGTTCGTCCATCAAGAACACGGCCGGATCACGCACCAGCGCGCGCCCGAGGGCTACGCGTTGACGCTGGCCACCCGAAAGTTGGGCCGGCTTGCGCTTCAACAGATCTACCAGGTCCAGTATTTTGGCGGCGCTCTGCACGGCCTTTTCGATCTCGTCCTTCGGAACCTTGCGCAACTTCAGGCCAAAACTCATGTTGTCGGCCACGGTCAAGTGAGGATATAACGCGTAGCTCTGGAAAACCAACGCGATGTCGCGATCCCTCGAGGGAAGATCGTTGACAACGCGGCCGCCGATTTCGATGTCGCCGCTCGTGACGTCTTCGAGGCCAGCAATCATCCGCAGCGCGGTGGTCTTGCCGCAGCCCGAAGGGCCAACGAGGCACACAAACTCACCATCGGTGATCTCCAAGTTGAGCGCGTGAAGAGAGGGTGTGTTGTTCCCGGCGTACTGCTTGGTGAGATTTCTCAGAACGACGCTGGCCATGACAACCTTCTATTTAACGGCGCCCGCGAGGACGCCCCGGACGAAGTAACGCTGAAACGAGAAGAAGACAATGAGCGGCACCACCACCGACACGATGGCGCCCGTCGAAATAATCCAGTAGTTCGCCTGAAGTTCGTGATTTTGGTCGTAGAGAAAGACGGTGAGCGGAGTGTGGAGGTTTCCTCCCAAGAAGACCAGGGCCACGAGCAGATCGTTCCACACCCAGATGAATTGAAAAATTGCGAGCGACGCCAGGGCCGGTAGGGCGAGCGGCAGCACAATGCGATAGAAGACCTTCCACTCACCTGCGCCCTCCATGCGAGCCGCTTCCAGCAAGTCCTTCGGTATTCCGCTCATGAAATTGCGCATCAAAAAGATCCCGAACGGAAGGCCGAACGCTACGTGAAAGATGACCACGCCGGGAATTGTCCCGTAGGGATTTAGGCCGAAGAGAGTCCCCAACTCGCGGTAGAACTGCACAACTGGGATGAGGGCAACCTGTACTGGTACCACCATGAGCCCCACGACGACCAAGAACACGATGTCACGCCCGCGCCACTTGCCAAAGACCAAGCTGTGTCCAGCGAAACATGCCAGAAAGGTCACCAACAACGTGGCGGGAATCGTAATTTCGAGCGACGTGATCAACGAGTCCAGGAGTCCACCAGCGACGAACCCTTGGTCGAAGAGGACTCGGTAGTTCGAAAAAGTGAGGCTGGCGGGATGTAGTAGCGCCTTCCACCAGCCGGTAACCCCGAAGTCGGCCTCGGGACGCAGCGAGATGACGAGCAGCGACACGGTGGGCACCAGCCACACGATGGCGATAATCCCGAGGACTATGTTTGACGGTCCCTTCGTCGGCAGCCGTCGCCATAGTCCGCGCCGTCGTGGAGTGAGGTCAGTCGAAGGAACAATGTTTGCCATCACACCCCCTTGATCCGCTTTAGGTTCATGATCATCGCGGGAGTGACGAGGAGGAAGAGTACGACCGCAATGGCACTCGACACGCCTGAGTGGACACCACCGGTGAAGCCATCGTTATAGATCTCCACCGCCAGGGTGGGAGTTGCATTGACTGACGAGCCAGACGCCATATTCAAGACAATGTCGAAGACCTTCAGCACGTTGATAATCATGGTGACGAAGACGACGGCCAGGACGGGCGACAGCATCGGGACGGTGACTCTCCGAAACACTTGCCACTCCTTCGCTCCATCTATTCGAGCGGCTTCCAATACCTCGCGGTTCAGCGACGCCAACCCGGCGCCAATCAGTACCATCGCGAAGCCTGCCCAAATCCACAGGTACGTGATGATCATCGCCATATCGGCGAGTGGAACTGAGAGCAGTGCTTGCGCGGTTTGACCCATCCCCGACACCGGCGTGAGTGAACTGCCGCCGAGCCACGAGACCCCGGTGAAGCCCGAACTGAAGTTGGAAGAAGCGAGCTCGACGGAGTATGAACCCTTTCCGACATTTGAGAATAAGTACTGGCCAGTCGTGGTCGTTGTCGTTGACGCCACGGTCGAGCCCTGAGAGTTCACGAGCGAGAGGCGAAGTAGTGGAAGGCCGAGCTCGCCCGGCAGGATGTCTTTCGTATTCGTCGGAGCAGTCGGTGAGAACGCGCGCCAGACGACCCCAGTGATGGCACCCGACATTGGCTGGGGCTTCACCGCATCCTTGGCCTTCAGGAGAGTCAGAGTCGCGGGGGTGACATCCCTCAGGCCGATGTCGATCATCCCGCCTGCTCGAGCCGAAGAGATGCTGGCGATAGTGTTGTCCTTCCCCGCGCGTGAATTACTTCCCACGAGGTCGGCGACCGTTTGACCGGCCGTCGTGCTCACGGGGTATGCGCCGGGCGCGTTAAACCAGTCGCTCACAGTAAGTACCGCCGCGTTGACCGCTCCAATTTGCGGACTGTTATCGAAGATGGTCGCCCACACCAGGGCCGACGCCGTCGTACTAAAAACGATCGGCATAACAACCAGCGCTTTGAACGCGGTGGCCCAGCGAATTCGCTCGGTGAGCACGGCAAAAATGAGACCAATGGTGGTGACGAAAAACGGGAAGATCAGCACCCAGATGACATTGTTCCGAAAGGCAGTAAGTATTGTGTCCGTTGAAAAAACTGTCTTGTAGTTGGTCAGTCCGAGGAATTTCGTGGCCGATTCGTTAAAGAGACTGAGGCGAATCGTGTCGATCGTTGGCCAGACGACAATGAACAACAGCCAGATCGCTGCGGGCGTCAAAAATGCAAGCGAGACGGCGTGCGCACGAATCCACGAGCGGTGCGCGCCCGCTGGTCTATTTACGTTGATAGCGCTCGCGCTCACGGCCCCCCAGTCATGAATTGCGGCTGCACCAGATAGCGAGAGCTATCGAGTGCTCATCGGCGTGCGCCTAGCTC
>JBAQZL010000049.1:0-56880 GCA_049790955.1 Acidimicrobiales bacterium | reverse complement strand
GCGTAAGGCGCTCGACGCCTTTCGCGACGTGCTGGCGATTGAGTTTCTGGCGAGCGCGAGAGCCCTGGCCCTGCGCGCGCCGTTGATGGGATCTCCCGTCACGGCCGCTGTGGCGGACCGGGTGAACTCCCTGTCCGGTGGTCCTGGTCACGACCGATGGCTGTCGCCCGAAATTGCGGCCGTCAGTGATCTCGTGGCGTCGCGCGAGCTACTCGAATTAGCGTCGCGTTTCGTACCCCTGCACTAAAGGAGAAGTCATGGAAGGTGCTCGTCTCGTTCGCGCGAAACGCGGAACCGAGCTCGACGCTCTCGGTTGGCCCCAAGAGGCGGCGCTGCGCATGCTGTCGAACAACCTCGACCCGGACGTCGCCGAACGTCCCGACGATCTCGTCGTCTATGGCGGCACCGGAAAGGCCGCGCGCGACTGGCGAAGTTTCGACGCCCTAGTGCGCACGCTCACCACCTTGAAGGCCGATGAGACGATGCTCGTGCAGTCCGGTCGACCGGTCGGCGTGCTGCAGACTCACGAGTGGGCGCCGAGGGTTTTGATCGCGAACTCGAATCTCGTGCCCGACTGGGCCACGTGGCCTGAGTTTCGTCGACTCGAGGCGCTCGGTCTCACCATGTACGGCCAGATGACCGCGGGCTCGTGGATCTACATCGGCACCCAGGGCATTCTCCAAGGCACGTACGAGACCTTCGCCGCTGTTGCGACAAAGCGCTTTCACGGCACACTCGCGGGCACGCTCACCTTGACCAGTGGCGCCGGAGGAATGGGCGGGGCGCAACCCCTCGCCGTGACCATGAACGACGGGGTCTGTCTCTGCGTGGACGTCGACCCGACGCGCCTGCAACGCCGCGTCGATCAGCGCTACCTCGACGAGTGGACCAGCGACCTCGATGACGCGATTGCGCGAGTGTTGGAGGCGAAGAAAAATCGCGTGGCTCTGAGCGTCGGACTTGTCGGCAACGCCGCGACCATTCTGCCGGAACTCCTTCGCCGCGGACTCGAGGTTGACATTGTGACCGACCAGACGTCGGCTCACGATCCGCTGAGCTACTTGCCCGAAGACATCGATCTCAACGACTGGCACGACTACGCCGAGAAGAAGCCCGAGGAGTTCACCGATCGAGCGCGCGCCTCCATCGTGCGCCACGTCGAAGCGATGGTTGGCTTCATGGACGAGGGCGCCGAAGTCTTTGACTACGGCAACTCTCTGCGCGGTGAGGCCCAACTCGGCGGATACGCGCGGGCCTTCGATTACCCAGGATTTGTTCCCGCGTACATCCGGCCACTCTTTTGCGAGGGCAAGGGTCCATTTCGCTGGGCGGCCTTGTCGGGCGATCCCGCCGACATCGCCGCCACCGATCAGGCCGTGCTCAACCTCTTTCCCGAGAACGACCTCTTGCGCCGCTGGATCACGAAAGCCCAAGATCGTGTGGCCTTCCAAGGCCTGCCGGCGCGAATCTGTTGGCTCGGGTACGAAGAGCGCGACAAGGCGGGCGTGGCCTTCAACGATCTGGTCGCCTCCGGTGCGGTGAAGGCGCCGCTCGTCATTGGCCGTGACCACTTGGACAGTGGCTCGGTGGCGTCGCCGTATCGCGAAACCGAAGCCATGCTCGACGGCTCGGACGCCATTGCTGACTGGCCACTGCTCAATGCTCTGGTCAACACCGCCTCGGGCGCAACGTGGGTATCGATTCACCACGGCGGCGGCGTCGGCATCGGCCGCTCCATTCATGCCGGCCAAGTCTGCGTCGCGGACGGCACGGCCCTCGCGGGCGAGAAGCTCCGTCGCGTCCTCACGAACGACCCGGCAACGGGCGTGCTTCGCCACGTTGACGCCGGGTACGACATCGCCGACGAGAAGGCCGAGGCAACTGGACTGCGCGTGCCCATGCGCGAGGGATAGTGGCTACCCGCGTCATCTGCAACGTCGGCGAGCTGACGACCAATGACCCGACGCTCGGTGACGAATCGAGGCTCGGACGACTTCACGACGCCGCTTTCGTTATTGACGACGAGCAGGTGCTCTGGGTGGGTCGAAATGGTGAGGCACCGGACGCCGACGAGATGGTTGACGCCGGTGGCGCCGCAGTCATCCCTGGTTTCGTTGACTCGCACACGCACTTGGTCTTCGCGGGTGAGCGAAGCGACGAGTTCGAAGCGCGTATGGCTGGTCGTCGATACGACGGAGGTGGTATTTCGCGCACCGTGGCCGCGACGCGCGCAGCGTCCTACGAGGAGTTGCGCGAGGGCGCGAGCGAGCGCGTGCGTGAACTTCGCGCCGGAGGCGTGACGACCGTCGAGATCAAGTCGGGCTACGAACTGACGACCGACGGTGAAGTTCGCTCGCTGGAGGTTGCGGGAGAGTTCAGCCACGAGCGAACGTGGCTCGGCGCGCACGTGGTCCCACCGGAGTTCGCAACTGATCGCGACACATATATCTCTCTGTTAACAACGACCATGCTCGACGCGTGCGTGCCGCATGCGAAGTGGGCCGACGTCTTCTGCGATCGCGGCGCTTTCAGCGTCGACGAGGCACGCGCAATTCTCGAATCGGCTCGCGAGAAGGGTCTCGCCCCGCGGCTGCACGCGAATCAGTTGGCGCATAGCGGAGCGATCGCGCTCGCCGTCGACCTCGACTGCGCCAGTGTCGATCACTGCACGTATCTCGAAGACGGTGACATCGACCTCTTGTCGGCGTCGGCCACGGTCGCCACGTTGTTACCAGGAGCCGAGTTCTCGACGCGCTCGCCGTACCCGTCGGCGAGGCGACTGCTCGACGCTGGAGCCACGGTGGCCCTCGCGACGGACTGCAATCCAGGGTCATCGTACGTAACGAGCATGGGATTCGTCATTGCGCTCGCGGTGCGCGAGATGGCCATGACGACTCACGAAGCTCTGTGGTCTGCCACCAAGGGCGGGGCCTTGGCGTTGCGTCGAAACGACGTGGGGCATCTCGGAGTCGGCGCGCGTGCCAACTTCGCTGTCCTCGACGCACCTCGCGCCGCGCACCTCGCGTATCGGCCCGGAGCGCAACTCGTCGCCTCGACTCACAGCGCAGACCGATAGGTTCCACTCCTCGGCGAACCCTAGGGTGAGCCCATGAGCATCGTTGCAAGGTTTCTGCGAAGGCGCGTGGCGCGTCTGGCGCTGTGCGTCGTCGTGCTCGGATCGGGCGCGATCGTGACTGTTCCATCCTCCGCGTCATCGGGATCGACAGATTTCCAGCCCTACATCGTGACTCGCGCGGGCACGTCGGGGGTCCTCTACGCCCTCTGGCAGCGGGGAAGCTGCGCTTTGCAGCAGTGCGTGCGACTCGAACGATCGATGAACGGAGGACGTACATTTGCGAGCGTCGCCGTACCGCCAGTGGGTCACATTCATCCCGCCATGGCCGGTGACACGCCCGTCATTGCCCAACTGGCCTTTGTGAACCCTTCCGTCGGATACGCCGTGGAAGCGCCGAATAGCGGGCCGGTGTGGCTGTCCGCGAAGTATTTTCTTACGACCAATGGTGCGAAATCCTGGCGCCAAATCAACATCGCGCCGCACGTCTACAGTTTCGGCCTCGCGATCAGTCAGCACTACGTGTACGCGATCACGGCTGACTGCTCACAGACGGCTCTCTGCACGAGATATGTCCTGCGTCGCGCGGTCGTCGGAACAAGCACATGGACGACGGTGAAAATGCCCTATGACATCACGAGGTGGGATGGCGGGAACCTCGCTGTCGCGGCATTTGGTTCTGACGTGTGGCTGACAACTCAAGACCAGACGACGATGCCATATCCTCCGTATCTTGCGACATCGCATAACGAGGGTCGAACGTTCACGACGGCGGTTCAGCCCGATCTCACCAGTCCGGGCGTCTGCGGAATCATTCCGGCCTCAACAGCCGTCGTCTGGGCCGACTGCGACGGAGGAAATATGGAAGACAACATCGTGTACTCGGGCGACGGAGGGACCCACTGGGTGTCGCGCTCCGTGAGAGGACTTTTGACGTATCAGGGCGTACCCGCGTTCGATCCGATCTCCAGTCATACGGCGTACTTCATCAACAGCACGTATCCCAGCACACTGTTTCGCGTCTCCAGTGAAACGTCACCTCCGGTGAAGGTGGCCTCGATGCCGAAGGGTCACTACTGGCACGCACTCGATTTCACGAACGCCCGTGACGGGGTGGCTCTGACTCAGAATGATGCACCCACTTCGCAACTGTGGGACACCAACGATGGTGGCCGCACGTGGCGCCGCCTGTCCGTCTGAGACGCGATTGTCGCAGTTCTCGACGGACACGTCAGATTCGTGAAACTACCTATCCCGGTACGCTCACATCGTGTTCGAGATCTCTAATGAGCGATTTGAGGAGTTAGCGTCCGAAGCGGTCGCGACCTTGCCCAAGGAGCTGTCGGACGAGATTGACAACGTCGCCATTGTCGTCGAGGACGAGGCGCGCGGGCGTTCCCTCTTCGGTCTCTACCAAGGCATCCCCCTCACCAAGCGCGGTGGGCGAACAAGCTATGCCGGCGTCTTGCCCGACCGGATCACCTTGTACCAGAAGACCATCTGTCGCTACTGCAGCAGCGAAGACGAAGTGAAGGCCCAGATTCGCAAGACCGTGATTCACGAGATTGCGCATCACTTTGGCATCAGTGATCCTCGTCTCGAAGAACTCGGGTGGGCGTAACGATGACCACGAAGAGTCGGCTGTACTTCAACGAAGATCGTGGCGAGGCCCTTGCGGCGATGGATTCGATCGCGGAGGGTCGCGGTTGGTGCAACGTCATGCCGCGCGTCGCCGAAGACGCGCCCGACATCAAGGTCAACTTCATTGGGTGGACCAACCACGGTATTGCCCAGGCGTCGTTTGTGACGTCGCCTCCTCGTCACGGTCAAGAACAGACCTCATCGCTCGGCGTCTTACACTCGCGCGGTCGCCTGGGCAAGGATCGGATTAGGACGATGCTCAATGGCGCCGCGTTTCCGATCCGCCAGGATCACGCGCAACGCGGAATCGTTCTCATTGTGCCGCCCGCAGCCCTGTCATCCGACGTCTTGGAAGTTATGTGCTCGTTGACCACGCAGTTGTGTGACTACGAGATGACCGGCGGATGGCGCTTCGAACTCTACGTACGCAACGAAACGAAGGTTTAGAGGGAGACGCCGCTTGGCACTGAGCGGATGGCGCCCTCGGCCAGAACGCTCAGTGCGGTGATCCACTCGTCGGCGTCGACCGCCAGGGCGTGCTCACCTTCGAGTTCGATCTGGCCGAAGAAGAGTGCGTACCAGATACGCGCGAACGCCACAGCTGTCATGCCGTCGGCGAACAAGCCCATCTCTTCGAGAGGGCGCACGCGTTCCACGATCCGAGACGCCGTCTCCTTTTTCGCCTCGGCGATCCCGGCCGACGCGGTGGGATTATGGCGAGCGAAGGACATGCTCTCAATTCGTTGAATGCGAGCCTCGGTGCGCAGGGGCACTTGCGCCTCGGAGATGATGACGCGCATCGCTTGACGCAAATCGTCTGCCGTTGACACGTCGCGCAGTGGTCGCGTGAACGTTTCGGCGAGCCCGAGCAAGACCTGGCGAAATCGGTGGACGATCGCGCTGGCGATGAGGTCTTCGCGGTCGTCGAAGTAGCTGTAGAGAAGGGCTACCGAAACTTGCGCGTCGGACGCCACCCGCTTGATGCGAAACTGGGTCATTCCGTTTCGCTCAATCTCTCGCGACGCCGCGTCGAGAATCGTGTCACGCGTCATAGGCAGAGAGTACTCCGGCTCTGAATTGGCGGTCATGGGGAGTTGATCAGGTCAGTTTCGTTCAGCGTCGCGGCCACGTCAGCGAGAAATCTCGCCGCCGTTGCGCCGTCGATTGCCCGATGGTCGAAGGTCAGGGCCAGCAGTCCCACCGAGTGAATGGCGACCGACTCCTCGCCGGACGATGAGGTGACGACCACTGGCTTACGGGCAATGCCGTCGGTCGCGAGAATCGCTATCTGGGGTTGGTTGATCACCGCTCCGGTGAGCAGAGTACCGAAGGGCCCCGGGTTGGTGATGGTGAAGGTGCCACCCGACATGTCGTCAACCATCAGTTTTTTGTTCCGCGCCCCGTGAGCGAGCTCTCGAATCTTTCGAGCGATGGAGACAACGTCGTACTGGTCGGCGTCGCGGATGACCGGCACCACGAGTCCGTCTCCATCAAGGTCGACCGCAATGCCGAGGTTGAGATGGCGATGCACGATGAGTTCGTTGTCGCCCACTGACGCGTTGATTTGAGGAAATGCGCGTAGGGCGGCGAGTACCGCGACCGCGATGAACGGGAGATACGTGAGAGTGAAACCTTCGCGCTCGGCGAATGTCGCTCCGTGAAGACGTCGCTGACTCTCGACCCGTTCGAAGTCGATTTCCTTCACCATCAGCGTGTGAGCCGAGGTGGCCTTGGAACGAACCATATGTTCGGCCGTGAGTCGACGCGCTTTGGTGAAGGGAATGACCTCGTCGTCGGCGCCAGCACTCGTGGTCGCGCCGTTCGCGATAGCAGTCTCGATGTCGTGGCGTGTCACGCGACCGTCGGGACCGGATGCACGAATCGAGTCGATGTTGAGGTGGTGTTCCTCAAGCAGTCGGCGCAGTACGGGAGAAAGCGACGCCGTTGCTGGACTCTGCGTGCTCGACGCTACGAACGCCAGTACATCGTCTCGCGTGAGGCGGCCGCCGGGTCCAGTCGCCGGCACGTCACTGGGAGTCAGTTTGTGTTCGTCGAGGAGACGTCGGACCGCGGGAGACAATTTGCTCGAGCGGTTTGGCGAATCGCCAGACGTTGTTGATGTCGTTGTTGATGCGGGGTTCGAACTTCGTGCCACCGAGGGAGCCGCGTCTGTGCGTGGGGTGGAATCACCGGATGCGTGGGCGTCACTCGACTCAATGGTCGCGAGCGCTGTTCCGACGTCGACGGTGGCACCTTCCTCCACCAAGATGGCGGTGAGGATTCCCGCGACGGGAGCGGGAATCTCGGTGTCCACTTTTTCCGTCGAGACTTCGAAGAGTGGTTCGCCCTTCACGATGGTGTCGCCGACCCGCTTGAACCACTTGGTCACCGTGCCGTCCGCCACCGTTTCGCCGAGCTGGGGCATCGAGACGTTGGTCACGAGCTAGTGCCGAACCAGTCGTGCCATCATTGATTCACTTCAAGCTTGTCCGCTAACCAATCGGCGCTAAGTGGCCGGTGATGGTTGATGACATTCGCACATCCGTGGTTGCCCTCTTCTAAGACGACGAACTTCGTTTCGCCCCGCGCCTCAGTGACGAGTCGTTCGCCGTCTTGCCACGGGAACAAGCGATCTCGCTTTCCCATGATGACCATGAGCGGCTGGGTGATCTTTTCGGCGTAACCCTCCAATGTCATATCCCAGGCGCGCTTCTCGGCCTCTTCGGATGAAGTGGAGTACGAGCGCACTTCGAACGCGTGACGCGTCAAGGGGTTCAGATCTTTCCACGTGGCGCCCAAGTTGTACGGCCCCGCGAGTGCTACGACGCCTTTGACGTCTAGCCCCGAGCTCGCGAGGCGAGCCGCGTAGAACCCGCCGAGCGATACGCCCCAGACACCGATGCGGTCGGCGTCGACCTCGGGCATTGACTGTAGGTACGAAAGGACGACCTCACCCACGGTCTCCCATTCGGGTCGAATGGGAAGCGTCCACTCGGCTTCGCCTTGGCCCGGACCGTCGAGGGCGAACGTCGCCATTCCTCGATCGTGAAAAGTTCGCTCCACGTCGCGGAACTCCTCCTTGGTGGAATCAAGACCGGGTATCAAGAGCACGGTCGGATGGGGTCCGTTTGCGTGGGGTTGGCGAAACAGTCCCACCAACTGCGAACCTTCAAAGTCAATGGTGTGACGGCTACCGGGCGGCGTGAACAGTGGTGTCGCTTGAACCAGCGCGTCAACGGCGCGCGCGTGCGCCATTCGAGCTTGATCTTGATCGTGGACAAACATGAACTTGCCGAAGTGGTAGTAGGTAGCGGCGCGCGAATAGAACTCACTGGCACTGCGCGTGCGTCCCTCGTGAAGAGCTTCACTACCGAGCGACATGTACACGTCCGCGCCGGCACACCACGCGCTGCACCAATCGTCCCATCGCTCGAGCGGGCGAGTGATCCGCGCGTAGTCACTCGCGTCAACGCCGTTTGCGGTAAAGCGCGGCTCCCAGTTGGCGACAGCTGTCTCTAAAAGTACGTCAGTCACTACAGCCCCCCAAACGTCGTACTCGATGGTGATGGTAATGGACGCACCACCCTCGTGAACAGGAGATGTGTCTTGAAATCTTTTCATGGTGACAGCGTCGTTCCGCCTTGTTTGCGTTGGACTTTCGTCGTTATGGTTACGACATCGTCCATCGGACGATCGACTTGGGGACATCGGTAGTTGGGGGAGTTCCAGGGTCGCGTTAATGCACGGGGGGAATTATGAAAAGAAGGAAGGATTTATTTCGCGCGCTCGGAGTGACTTCGGTCGCAATGGTGACTTTGTTTACTCTCGCCACGACGAGTGGAGCATCTTCAAGCGGAACGATTGCCAAGGGTCAGCCAGTCCTTATCGGCGCGTCGCTCTCATTATCGGGTGACTTCTCTGCGGACGGCATCGCATTCCAGCAGGGCTATGAACTGTGGGCGAAGGATCAGAACGCCAAGGGCGGACTACTCGGCCACAAGATTGATCTGAAAATCGTCTCGGACGCGTCGAGTCCGACACAAGTCGTAACGAACTATCAGGACTTGATCTCCAGCGATCACGTCAACCTCACCTTTGGTCCGTTTTCGTCGCTCTTGACGTTGCCAGCCGCGAGGGCAGTATCTCGATACGGCTACGCCATGGTGGAAGGTGCCGGAGGAGCACCGTCAGTGTTCCAGGCGGGACTCACCAACGTCTTTGACTCGGCGCTTCCGGTCGCGAGCGGTCTCGTACCGTTCGCGCAGTGGATTGCGTCACTGCCGAAGAGCCAGCGTCCGACGACCATTGCGTACGTCACGTCAACTGACCCGTTCACCGAACCACAGATTCCTGTAGCGGAGAAGATCATCAAGGCGGCGGGCGTAAAGACGGTTTACTACAAGACTTTCCCGGCCGAAGCCACTGACTACACGCCGATTGCCGACGCGGTCGCGGCCACCAATGCACAGGTCGTGATCCTGGGTTCCGTTGACGTGCCCACGGTTTCAGCGTTTATGCAGGCGTTTGAACAGGCGCACTTCAATCCGAAGGCCTTCATCGCAACGGCCGGTCCCGACCAGGGAGCGGCATTCACGAAGGCCGTCGGGCTCGGTAACGCCGACGGCATGATGGTGCCGAACGCGTGGTTCGGCGGAGCGAAGAACGCCGAGAGCGAAAAGATGGTCGCTGAGTACATCAAGAAGTACGGCGGCACCGCCTCGGACGTGAACTCCGACGTGGCCGAGGCGTACTCGGTCGGTCAGGTCATCACGGCAGCCGTTAAGGCAACCGGTGGCTTCGATAACACGAAGATCATCAGCTACCTGCACTCGGGTGTCACCATCCAGAGCGTGCTCGGTCCCGTGAAGTTCAACAAGCTCGGCGAGAACATCAAGCCCACGGCCTTCACCTTCCAATGGCAGGGATCGAACTTCGTGGAAGTGAATCCGGTTACCGACCCCGGCGCGACCAAGATTCTCTATCCGAAGCCGGCCTGGAAGAACTAGAACATTGAACGGCACCGCGCTTATTCACTCAATCATTGATGGCATCTTGACCGGTTCGGTCTACGCCCTCATGGCGACCGGCCTCACCTTGATCTTCGGGGTCATGAACATCATCAATGTGGCCCAAGGCATCTTCGTGATCCTCGGCGCCTACCTGAGTTACGCACTCTCGGTGCATTTCGGTATTGACCTGTTTCTAGGTCTCGCCATCACGATCCCCACGCTGTTTCTCGTGGGGATCGTGGTGGAGAGAATCTTCTTGGCGCGCATCAAAGGTCCCGAGAGAGTTGTCATGTCGATTCTCGTGACCTACGCGATCTCTCTCGTGATCGAGGGGGCGCTCAACATGATCTTTTCCGTGAACTACGTCGAACTCCAGGCGTGGTACGTGGATCGATCGGTCAAAGTGTTCGGCTTCTATCTGCCGTTTATCTATCTTCTCGGCTTTGCGCTCGCGGTCGTGTTGCTTGGTGCTCTGTACTTCATGCTGTATCGAACTCGCTTTGGCGCAAGCGTGCGCGCGTCGTTGGCCGACCAAACGGCGGCCGCGCTCATTGGCATCAACGTCAAAAACGTCTCGACGATTTGCTTCGGCATCGGTATCGCCGTCACGGCGGCCGGGGGAATGATCTACGGCGCGACCAACGCTTTTAACGCGAGCTCGAGCTACGACTTGATCTCGCGGTTACTCGTGATCATCGTCCTTGGTGGCATGGGAAGTATTGGTGGAGCGCTCGCGGCGGGCGTCTTCATGATTACGGTTCAAGACATAGTTTCGGTGATCTGGGGACCTGTGTGGTCGAGCCTGACGTTCTTTGTGATCTTGGTCATCGTTCTGTCGTTTCGCCCACAGGGCATTTTCGGCAAGCAAGAGGCGAGGCTCGCTTGAAGACTCGCCTGAAGGCTCGCGTGAGGGCTCGCTTAAAGCACGGCTGGTGGGTCCTTGCGCTCGCGGCATTCGTGGCCTACCCCTTAGTCGTGACGAATCCCACTTGGACGACGATCGCCATCTTCACTCTCATCTTCATGGCGTGCGCGACGTCGTGGAACATGTTCTCGGGCTACTCGGGCTACGTCAACTTGGGCTCCGCCGTCTTCTACGGATCGGGCGCTTACACCATGGCGCTCTTCGCCAATCACCTGCACATGGCCGGTAATGGCGATCTATTCTGGCTGGTTCCACTGGGGGGCGCCGTGGCGTCCATCATCGCCGTGCCAGTCGGACTCATTGCGCTTCGCGTTCGGCGACACACGTTCGTGGTCATCACGATCGCGATTTTCTTCGTCTTTCAGCTGTCGGCCATCAACTTCTCGTTCACGGGCGGTACCTCAGGTTTGCAGCTGCCGTTCATTCCGTGGTTCATCACGAACTACAACACCCCCTTCTACTATGTTGCGCTCGGAATTGTCGTCTTCGCGGCGTTGCTTTCCGCGGCGGTGCGGCGTTCACGCTTCGGTCTTCAGTTACTCGCGATTCGCGATGACGAAGATCGTGCGGCCGGACTGGGCGTCAAGGTCTTCGCCGTCAAACTCACGGGGTTCAGCTTGTCGGCGTTCGCGGTTGGCAGCGCCGGTGCTCTCTATGCGATGTTCATCGGTCAGATCTATCCGCAGTTCGTCTTCGACCCGGTATTTGACATCTCTATTGCCTTGATGGCTATCTTCGGCGGACTCGGTACCTTCGTGGGTCCGTTGCTGGGCGCACTGGTCTTGGAAACCCTTCAGCAATACGTGACGGTGTCGTATTCCAATGGGTCGATCTACTTGATTATCTATGGCGCGCTCTTCCTCGTGGTCGTCCTCTTCATGCCCCAAGGCGTTGTCATCGCTCTTCGCGACGCTTGGTTGCGACGCCGGGCCCGCAGAGAGGGACGCGTCACGTTGGGCGCGGCCGCGAGTCCAGGAGCGACGTCGTGACCAATCTGTTGAAAGTGGAGGGCGTCACGAAGGCCTTCGGCGGCCTGCAGGCACTCTCGGGTTGTTCGCTCAGTGTTGAGAAGGGTTCCATCGCCGGTCTCATTGGGCCGAACGGCTCGGGTAAGACGACGCTCTTCAATGTCATTACTGGCTACGTGAAGCCCGACGCCGGCACCGTGACATTCGAGGAACGCAATATCACGAGCGCCAGTCCGGCCCAGGTGTTTACTCTCGGAGTGGGACGCACGTTTCAGATCACGCGGATATTCCCGCGCATCACCGTGCTCGAGAACATGCTGGTCGCCAGTCAGCGAAAGGAGAGTTGGCTTCGCGGACTCACCCGATCGAAGTCCTCTACTCACGAGGTCGCCGTCGCCATGGAGTGGCTTGACTTCGTGGGCATCGCGCGACTGTCGGCGCTGCAGGCGGGTGCGTTGTCGTTCGGCCAGCGCAAGCTCTTGGAGTTGGCGTACGTGCTGGTGGCGAACCCCGACGTGATCCTGCTCGACGAGCCCGCGGGCGGCGTCAACCTCACGCTCATCAATGAAATCGCGGAGAAGATCCGCACGCTCAACAAAGACGGTAAGACGTTCTTGATTGTCGAGCACAACATGGAGTTCGTGATGCAAATCTGTGACGCGGTCACGGTCATGCATCAAGGGGTGGACCTGGTGTCGGGCACTCCGGAAGAGGTTCGCAACAACCCCGACGTCCTGGACGCCTACCTCGGCGGCGCCGACGATGACGAAGTGGACGTGGCTTCATGACGACGTGGGCCCCCCTGTTGCGATTCGAAGGCGTGGTCGCCGGGTATGGCGGCGGCGACGTTCTCAAGGGCGTTGACTATTCGATGGAGGAGGGAGGGGTCACCTGCATCGTGGGGCCGAACGGCTCGGGCAAATCCACTCTCCTGAAAACGGTTAGTGGATTACTGCGCCCTCGCCTCGGTCAGATCTTCTATAAGGGAGAGCCCATCGTCGGTCGCAGCCCGCGCGACATCTTGCAGCTCGGGATTGTCCAGGTCCCCCAGCAACACAGCCTCTTTCGAGAGATGACCGTGCACGAGAACGTGGAACTCGGTGCCTTTTTGGTGAAGGACCGCTCCGTCGTTGCCGAGCGTATGGCCATGGTTCGAGAGATGTTTCCGATCGTTGGGGAGCGAGCGAAGGATAAGGCCGGCAGCCTTTCGGGCGGACAACAGCGTCTTGTCGAGTTCGCGCGGTGCTTGATGTTGGAGCCGCAACTCGTCGTACTAGACGAACCGTCTATGGGACTCGATCCGAAGACACTTCGCGTCATGTTCGATACGGTCAAGATGATGAACAAAATGGGACGGAGCGTCTTGTTGGTCGAACAGAACGCGCGACAAGGATTGCGACTCAGTAGCCACGGCGTCGTTCTCGAGAACGGACAAGTCCGACTTTCCGGGACGGGCGACGAGGTCTTGAATAACCCCGATATCGCCGCCCTCTATCTCGGGGGATCGGTACGGGCCAAGATGGCTGCATCGACGTCCGAAGTTAAGGAGAACACTTGATGGGCACCGTACGCGTGGGATGGATCGGCTGTGGCCGTATGGGAACGGCCATGGCCAAGCGGCTCGTCGCGTCTGACCACGACGTGGTCGTGACGAACCGCACACGCGCGAAGGCCGAGGTGCTCGGTGAACTCGGGGCCACGGTCGTTGACACGCCGCGCGACCTCGGCGACTGCGACATCGTCTTCGTCATGGTCTCGGCTGACGAGCAGCTAATGGATGTGGTGTCGGGTCCAATCGGGGTCCTTGCCAACGACTCGTCGCTACCTTCGGTCATTGTCGATTGCTCGACTGTCTCTATGGAAACGTCAGCGAACGTGCGCGCGGCGTGTGAACTACGCGGTGTCGACTTTCTCGCCGCGCCGGTCAGTGGTAATCCGAAGGTTGTGGCGTCGGGGAGGTTGACCCTCGCCGTCTCGGGACCAAAAGATGCCTTCGATCAGGTTCGTCCGCTCTTTGAACTGCTGGGCCACGGCGTGAGCTACGTGGGCGAGGGCGAGGGTTCGCGCCTCGTCAAGATCTGCCACAACGTACTTCTCGGTATCGTCACCCAGTCCCTGGCGGAGATCACGGTCCTCGCGGAGCGTGGCGGAGTCCCGCGAAGCGCCTTCCTCGAGTTCATCAACAGTTCGGTTATGGGTTCAACGTTCTCCAAGTACAAGACGCCGGCTTTCGTGAATCTCGACTTCACGCCAACATTCACTCCCGTTCTACTGCGCAAGGACTTCGAGTTGGGCCTGGCAGAAGCGAAGAAGTTGAACGTACCGATGCCGCTCGCCGCGCTGTGCACCCAGATCGTCATGAGCGCCATCGGCGCGGGGTATGTCAACGATGACTTTGCGGTCTTGTTGTTGGAAGAAGCGAGAAACGCTGGTCTGGTTTTGGAATCGGAGAACCTCACCATCGACGACGGACTGGGAGCGAAGTCATGAGAGAAGGATTCGGGCCGATTGTGAACACCCCCGGTCACGGTGGGGTGGACTTCGAGATGCGCGTCGACTTCGATCGACTGCGCGCCTACCGGCTCGCGCGGGCGCGTGAGGCCCTCGAAGCCAGTGAGTTCGGCGCCATTCTTCTGTTCGACTTTTACAACATTCGCTACGTCTCGCAGACCTGGATCGGCGGAGCCCTCGGCGACAAGATGTCGAGGTACTGCCTCTTGACGCGTGACGGGGAACCGATGGTATGGGACTTCGGCTCGGCCGCGCGTCATCACCGTCTCTTCGCTCCGTGGCTAGAACCAGACAACTGTCGCGCGGGCATGCTCGGGCTCCGCGGGGCCATTGCGCCGCGCGCGGGGTTGTTTGAGTCGGCGGTCAAAGAGATTGTCGGCATCTTGAAGGACGCGGGAGTGGCCGATCAGCCGGTGGGCATGGACATCACGGAGTTGCCGTTTCTCTTTGAGATGCAAAAAGCGGGCGTCGATGTGCGTGACGCCCAGCAGCTCATGTTGGATGCGCGCCAGATCAAGAACCCCGACGAGCTGATGTTGTTGAGCCAGGCGGCCGCGATGGTCGACGGCGTCTATCAGGACATCTTCGAGGCGCTGAAGCCAGGGATCCGAGAAAACGAGATCGTGGCGCTGGCGAACAAGCGTCTCTACGAGATGGGCTCGGACCAAGTCGAAGCCATCAACGCCGTGTCGGGCGAGCGATGCAATCCCCATCCGCACAACTTCACCGACCGAATCATTCGACCGGGCGAACAGGCCTTCTTCGACATCATTCATTCGTACAACGGATACCGAACGTGCTACTACCGCACCATGTCGGTGGGCAGCTCGACAGCGCCCCAGCGCGACGCGTACGCGAAGGCGCGCGCATGGATGGATACGGCCATAGATCTGGTACGCCCGGGTGTCGGAACCGACGAGATCGCCCTCGCGTGGCCCGCCGCGACGGAGTTCGGTTTCGCCAACGAGATGGACGCCTTCGGACTTCAGTTCGGCCACGGGCTGGGTCTCGGGCTGCACGAGCGGCCGGTGATCAGCCGGCTCAACAGCGTGCGCGACCCGATTGAGTTGCAGGTCGGCATGGTCTTTGCGCTCGAGACGTACTGCCCGGCCACCGACGGTACGTCGGCGGCCCGTATTGAAGAAGAGATTGTCGTGACAGAAGAGGGACCTGCCATTCTCACGCATTTCC
Source organism: Acidimicrobiales bacterium (assembly GCA_049790955.1). GTDB lineage: Bacteria > Actinomycetota > Acidimicrobiia > Acidimicrobiales > RAAP-2 > RAAP-2. The sequence continues at coordinate 41,562 of JBAQZL010000049.1, read as the reverse complement.
CAGCGCAAGAGCTCATGGTCGCGAATCGATATTAGGAGGAAGATATGGCCAGCACGAAAGTAGCGCCCGCCGAGAGCGACGTCGAACAGAAGATTGCGATGTACAAGAGCCAGTTCGCGCTTCGTCAGTTCGAGACGCGGGCGTACGACCTCTTCCTGGAGAACTACGTGAAGGGAACGAGTCATCTCTCCATCGGCCAAGAGGCGATCGCGGCCGGCGTCGCGGCGGCGATGCGGCCGACCGACTGGACGTTCGCCACGTACCGCGGACACGCCCATACGTTGGCGCGCGGCGTACCCATGACCCCCGTCTTCGCCGAGCTGATGGGTCGCACCAATGGCCTCATGGCGGGCAAGGGCGGATCGATGCACTTGACCAGCGTCGAACACGGAGTCATGGGCTCCTACGCCATCATCGGCGCCCATCTTCCCATTGCGTGCGGCGCCGCCTGGAGCGCGCAGTATCGCGGCACCGATCAAGTGGCGGTCGCCTTCTTCGGCGACGGCTCGGTGAATATCGGAGCCTTCCACGAGGCGCTCAACTTCGCCGCCATCTGGAAGCTGCCGGTGATCTTTTTCTGCGAGAACAATCTCTGGATGGAATACACCCGCACGTCGGACGTCACGGCAGTCGTGAACCCGGCCGCGGACCGGGCGATCGCGTACGGACTCGACAGCATCATCATCGACGGCAACGACGCCGACGAGGTCTACGAGGTTACGAGTCAAGCGATCGCTCGAGCCCGAGCCGGAGAGGGCCCGAGCATGATCGAAGCCAAGACCTATCGACACGGCGGGCACTCGCGCGCCGACCCGGGAAAGTATCGACCGGACGAGGAGATAGCTGAGTGGATGGCGAAAGATCCCATTCCTCGCTACCGACTTCGCCTGCTGGAGGCCGGAGTCAGTGAGTCGGAACTTCTCGAGGTCGAGGCGCAGGTCAACGCCGATGTCGACGAAGCGACCGACGCCGCCAAGGCGGGCGGCGTTCCCGGCGAAGACCTATTGATGAAAGACGTATGGGCTGACGGAGGTGCGGCATGGCGCAATTGACCTTTCGAGAATCGATCGCGCGAGGCATCGCTCAAGAGATGCGACGCGACGAGTCGGTCGTGTTCTTAGGCGAAGACGTCGGGGCGGCCGGCGGTGTCTTTAAAGGCACCGTGGGACTGTTCGAAGAGTTCGGCGGCATTCGCGTGCGCGACACGCCCATCAGCGAACAGGCCATCCTGGGCGCCGCCATGGGCGCCGCCATGACGGGACTGCGGCCCATCGCCGAGATCATGTTTTCTGACTTCTTCGCGGTCTGTTGGGACATCGTCGCCAACGAGATCGCGAAGAGCCGCTACATGACCAACGGCCAGATGTCGTTTCCCTTAGTGATTCGCTCCGGCAACGGTGGGGGGCTGCGTTTTGGAGCTCAACACTCGCAGAGCGTCGAGAACTGGGCGATGATGATTCCCGGGCTGAAGGTTGTCGTTCCGTCCAACGCCGTGGACGTCATTGGACTCATGGCCGCGTCGGTTCGTGACAACGACCCGGTGGTCTTTCTCGAGGCGAAGTCGCTGTACTCGTCGAAGATGGACGTACCTGACGGCGAGATCGTCGACACGTTGGGATCGGCGAAGGTACTGCGTCAGGGCTCTGACGCGACGCTCGTCGCTCTTGGCGCGATGGTTCCGAGGGCTCTCGACGCGGCCGAAGAGCTCGCGACCAACGGCATCAACTGCACCGTCGTCGACGTTCGCTCACTCGTGCCCCTCGACACGATGACGATTCTGCGCGAGGTATCGTCGACCGGTCGGCTGTTCACGATAGAAGAGAACCCTCGACTGTGTGGATGGGGAGCCGAAGTGGCCTCCATCGTCGCCGACGAGATCTTCTACGACCTCGACGGCCCCATCGTGCGCATCACCACGCCGCACATCCCCTTGCCGGCCGCTGACGCACTGGAGGACCTTGCTATTCCGTCGGTCGAACGCATCGTGACCACGGTTCACAAGTCAATGAACTCGTAGACGGCACGGATCTCCAACGCCAACTGGGCTTTGCCACGATGTGACGCGCGCAGACGTCTTTCGCAATTGCGGCGCCCCGCGTTCTCGCATGACGACTAAATCCTTGACATCCATCTCTCTTGTTTGGCATCGACACCCGATCAGTGGTACGGAATCCAATTGCGCCCACCGTTAGAAGTCATGAGCAAAAGAGTGCTGTCGGCCCGTGACGTTTGCTGGCAATCCGCAAGACCACGGTTCGTATCGACAAAGTCAAGGCCAAAGAGGATTGGACAGCCGAGCCGCCCGACCATTACCGTCGAGCCATCGTGGCTCGCCCGCAGAAGATCGGCGCTGTGGGGAATTGCCGTGGCACCGATATCGACGAAACTCATGTCGGAGCTCATCGGATCGAAGGCTCCTCCAGCGGTCGATGGAATCAGTCCACCAGTGTCGATAGTCCGCCAGCGGTGGCCGCCGTCGACACTGACTTCGTAGAGGAAATTCATGCCTGTCGGGCATTCCGCCCAAATATCGCTCGCGCTGCTCGCGGTCATTACGCATCCCGTCGGTGCGTCGTTGATATTGGTAGTCCAGTGAGTAAAAGTGCGCCCGGCATTTGCTGAGAAGAGGACCCGAACTCCGGAAGGGAGACTCTCCTCAATCCACAGATCAGAGCCAATCGCGCCGAGCCCGACGCCGTCGGTCTCCGGCGAGAGCGCCAGGGGATGGGTCGTCCAGGCGGCGCCACGGGCCCCGGCTGAGTGAAGTCGGAAATCGCGACAGATTCCCATTCCCGAACACGTACCTGTGACGAAATAGAGGTGGCCCTGGGTCGCGGTGAAAGGATGCACCGGAAGGATTGATGAGGTAACCACGGTCCGATGCCACGAATATGCGCCGTTGGTTGTGACGTAGAGCGCGCTCGCTTGCCCCTCTTTGGCCCAGAGATATCCGTCCTCGGGAGAAGTGAATTGCAATGACTCAAGGTTGCCAGTTGGCTGGCCGTCGAGGGCATGGAGCGGGGGAAGGTGGCGATCCGAGGACAGAGCGGGCGGGTCGCTGATCCGAGAGAACCAAAGACAAAATGTGTGCCCACAACCCGAATTCGCCCATTCGATTACGTACGCGAATTGTGAGTGCGGAACCGGGACGAGGTAGACGGGAATCGCACCGGATGCTGACTGAGCCGGTGATGCGAGTACCAAAAACGCCAGAGAAATCGTGATACCTAGGAGGACCCGAAAATACCGCATCGACGTATCATGGCACCCATCAATTGGCATCTCAGATTGTCCAGATTCTCGATTCCCACGCTGGCGGAGTCGAGTCCCCAGTAGGAGGTGGCAAAGTTGTCGTTTCGCGCACCGCCGCGCTCGCTACGCGCACCGTGCGAGGAAGACCCCAGTTTCTTTGGTGACCGTAAGTACGCCGCCGCCCGCGTCCATGCGTCGTTGAGTTTCCTCACGTAGATCAACCAACTGTTCGGGCGTAGCTCGATCGCCTGGGGGCGTCGACGTCATATACGAGACGACGTCGTCGACGTCGGTGCAACGAAGACTGTCGTCGAACGAACGCCACTCAGTCGATGCGAAGTGCTGCCGCAGTGCAGCTAGGCCGCTGACGGGACCGAAGATGTCGCCGAGAATCCGTTGGCGCGGAACGAGGAATATCGACTGTTCAATGTCGAAAAGCTCGTGCAGATGCGCTGGGCCAATGGTCGACGCCATGAGCGTTCCGTGGGGTCGCAGCACGCGTCGGATCTCTTTGACGGCCTGATCAGGGCTGGTCGCGTGATACAGCATCTGGTTTGCTATCACGACGTCGAACGATTCATCGTCGAACGGCAAACTCTGAACGTTTGCTTCGATTCCGCTGACGTGAGCCACTTGTTGATCAGCGGCACCCGTCGCCAGTTCCAGCATGGCGCGAGAGAGATCGACCAGGACGACGCGCGCCTCACCGAGAGGCTGGGGGAGCGACGACCAGAACATCCCGGTCCCGCAGCCGACGTCCAGCACGTCATGAACGCCGGCCCACTCGATCTGGCCGTGCAGCCACTCCCACCAACCAACGGACGACGTGGCGTACTTCGCGTGAAGGAGAATTCGCGCGTTGAGATTGTCGGGCGTTGCGTACTGCACGTCGCGCAAGTAGTTGTTGTAGCGAGAGTCGGACAGAGGTCTACCTTTTGCGTCGGAGGGATGAGGTTGCATCTTGACTACATCTCGTTGCGGTGCGAATTGAAAAGTAGCCCTACGGCATCTGAAAGTCGTGGTCCACGTCAAACCAGACGGCTTGAACTTCGCTGTCGCCGTCGTTGGAGAGGAGATGCGGGGTGCTCGAGTTGAAGGAGATCGAGTCGCCAGGTCCTAGCCGGTAGGTTTCGAAGCCGAGAGTGACCGCGAGAAATCCTGAGATTACGTACCAGTACTCGGTGCCAACGTGTCGGATCAAACTCCCCTCGGCGTTTGAACTCCCTCCCACGTCGTATCGCACGAACGTGAAACTGGCGTTCTCGGCCGCGGTCGCGGTGAGGCGCTCCCACGTGACACCCGACTCCATGGTGATGGACTTTCGACCCGTGGAGCGCACCACCGGAGACCGTCCGGCGCCGAAGGGCCGCGTCGTTCGCTGCGCGGTCCGGCCATCGGAACTCGAAGTCCGTGGCGAGGTGCCCACGGCGTCTCCGTCTGTCGCATAAAGATCGTCGAGTGACATGTCGAGGGCCCGACAGATGGCGTAGAGCGTCGCCACCGAAGGCTGCGCCTTGTCAGTCTCAATCTGCGAGATAAATGAGGCCGAAATGTCCAAATCGCGGGCGAATTGTCGCAGGGTAATCCCGAGCGATTCGCGCCGTTCGCGCAGTCGGGCTCCCAGCTGGTTCGCGTCACGTCGAGCGGAGTCGACAGTCGCGCTCTTTCGACTTTGTTGTCGCGAGGCGGCCGACGAACTGGCTGTTACCGTGGCGATGGCTGGGTGACCCGGCGTCGCAACACGCGACGTGCGTTTTTTGGGCGCCGCCCCACCCATCACGGTCACAAGGTCTCCTTTTCAACTGCGCGCGGGAAACGTATTGGATGTCTGCTGAGTTCGATTTTCGCAGTCTATTTGAGTTCCGTCATGGACTTTTTGGAGACTCATTACCCGCCAGAGCGAACTCAGAGACGACGAAGCGCGACGCGGTCCCTGAGGCCCACTCACGATGTGCAGACCCCTAAGGTGCTCTTATGAGCACCCCAATTACCCCCTCAGAACTCCCCACGACCCTGGGCGCCTTGCGCGCTTCGACCTACCAGGCAAAGTCGGTGCGCGAAGAGATACGTGAGAACCTGGAGGCCCGCTTGGCCGACGGCATTGCCCTCACGGTCTCGGTCCTTGGCTACGAGGACACCGTTTTGCCTCAACTCGAGACGGCGCTGTTGGCCGGACACGACATCATCTTGCTGGGTGAGCGCGGTCAGGCCAAGACGCGGATCATTCGCTCGCTCGTAGAACTGCTCGACGAGTGGCTGCCCATCGTCGCGGGCTCGGACGTGCGCGACGACCCCTTCGCCCCGATCTCCGCCTACGGCATCGATCTGGTGGCGGAGAAGGGCGACGACACGCCGATTGCCTGGGTGCACCGCAGTCAGCGCTTCGCCGAAAAACTGGCGTCGCCCGACACGTCAATGGCCGACCTGATTGGCGAGGTCGACCCCATCAAGGTCGCCGGCGGTCTCTTCCTCGACGACCCCAAGGCCCTCAGCTATGGACTGGTGCCCAAGTCGAACCGCGGCATCTTCGCAATCAACGAGCTGCCGGACCTCTCGGAGCGCATCCAGGTCGGACTCCTCAACGTCCTCGAAGAGCGCGACGTGCAGATCCGTGGTCACTTGGTGCGACTCGATCTCGACGTGATGGTGGTGGCGACCGCGAACCCCGAGGACTACACCAACCGAGGACGCCTGATCACGCCATTGAAGGACCGCTTCGGTTCGCAGATCCGCACTCACTATCCCTTTGAAGTCTCGACCGAGATTGAGATCATGCATCAAGAAGCGCACCTGCCTGTCGCCTCGGTGCCGATTGTCGTGCCATGGTTCATCGACGACATCGTGGCGCGAGTGAGTCACGTCGCTCGTCGCAGCCACGTCATCAGTCAGAGTTCGGGTGTCTCCGTTCGTCTCTCCATCGCCAACTTCGAGACGGTGGTGGCGAACGCGCTCCGCCGGACGCTGCGAACCCACGATGCCGTCGTGGTGCCGCGCGTGAGCGACCTCAGTGCCATGGTGCAATCGACCCAGGGCAAGATCGAGTTCGACACCATGGACGACAGCGACGCCGATCAGGTCATTGCGGCGCTGGTGTCGTTGGCGGTGCGTCAATGCTTCGCCGAAGTGTTGCTCGAAGAGGCGTCCGAGATCGTCGACGCCTTTAACTCTGAGGCGATTGTGCACACCGGTGACGATCTTCCCGACGCGAACTACCTCGAAGTGCTGGCCGCGATGCCCGCGCTCGAGTCGCCCGTGGAACGAATCGCTGGACCGGGTGCCAGTGACGGCGAGAAAGCGGCGGCCGTCGAGTTTGTTCTCGAAGGCCTCTACCTCACGAAGCGCCTCGCCAAAGACGCGTCGGGCGCGAGGGCTCTCTATCGTTCGAGGAACCGCTAAGTGCCAGTTCGCTACGGCTATCGGCGCGTCGGTGACGACGACGAGTTTGACGACTTGGACGTCGACGAACTCTTAGCGCTCTTGGCCGACGACTTCATGGAGAACGGCGATCTCGACGAAGCCATGGATCGACTCCTGCGCGAGGGCTACGAAACCGAGGACGGCGATCGCGTTGAAGGACTGCGCGAGCTTCTCGAGCGCACGCGAAAGCGTCGGCGTGAACTCGAGCAACAGGCGGACCCCGACGGCGAGATGCAGAGGTATCGCGACTGGCTGAACGACATCGAAGAGACCGAGGAGGCCGAACTCGACCTCCTGCTCGAAGACGCGCAAGAGTCCGGCGACGAACGGCGCGAACAGGTGACCCGCGATCTGGTCGACCAGCGCAAGATGCAGCGCGATCTCATGAGCGATCGGTTACCCGAGCGCCTCGGGGAGTATCGCAACTACGAGTTCGTCTCCTCTGAGGCGCGCGAAGAGTACGAAGAGATGATGGGCGAACTCGAGCGCGACGTTCTCGATACGTATTTTCAGCAGAGTAAAGACTTCATGGGCCGTCCCGACCCGGAAGAGCTTGCGCGCATGCGCGACATGATGGACGCCCTCTCGACGATGATCGAACAGGATCGTCGCGACGAGCCACTCGACCCGAGCTTCGACGATTTCATGGAGAAGTTTGGCGACTTCTTTCCCGGAGCCGAAAACCTCGAGGATGTCGTGCGCATGATGGCCGAACGCGCCGCCGCCGCTGAAGCGATGTTCAACTCACTGTCGGCCGAGCAACAAGGCGAGCTACGCGCAATGTTCGACGAGATGATGCAGAACATGGAGCTGAATTTCTCCATGAACCGGCTCGTCTCGAACCTGCGCCAAGCGACGCCCGACATCGACTGGAATCGCGCGCATCGCATGCGTGGCCAAGGCGGCTCCCCGTTCGCCGACGCCACGTCAGTTGCCGAGCAGTTGGGCGAATTAAAGGGTCTAGAAGAGTTTCTCGGCCAAAGCTCCGCCGCCCAGGGCCTGCCGGAGGTGGACATCGAAGCAGTGCGACGCAACCTCGGTGACGACGCCGCGCGCCACGTGCAGCGCCTCCAGCGCGCACTACAGGGCCTAAAGGATCAAGGCTTCATCGATCGCGCGTCGAACAAATTGAAGCTGAGTGCACGCGGGGTGAGAAAGATTGGTCAAATCGCTCTGCGTGACCTCTTTAAGCAGCTACGCGATTCGCCCACTCTCGGGGGACACCCGGTGGCGACACTGGCGCACGGCGGAGACCGCGAAGAGACGGCCAAGCCTTGGGAGCCTGGTGAAGCCGTCGCGCTGCACTTGCCAAGAACGTTTCGCAACGCACTGCTGCGCAGTGGGCCGGGCACTCCGATCAAGTTGCACCCCGACGATTTCGAAGTCGAAGAGTACGAAGCGACGAGACGCTCGGCCACGATCTTTGCCATCGACCTGTCGTTGTCGATGGCGATGCGCGGGAACCTGGTGCCCGCGAAGAAGATGGTCTTGGCGTTGACGCAACTCATCTCGTCCAAGTTCCCTCGGGACTTCGTGGCGATCGTTGGATTTGGCGAGCGGGCTCAGCAACTGAAGCTCGAGGACATACCGTCTCTCACCATTGACTACAACTACGGCACTAACCTGCAGCACGCCCTCGCCCTCAGTCGTCATCTGCTGCGCAACGAGCGAGGGGAGCGCCAGATCGTCGTCGTGACCGACGGCGAGCCCACCGCCCACCTGACGGCCTCGGGCGAGCCCTTCTTTTCCTGGCCCCCAGTCCACGAAACCCTGGAAAAGACCATGGCGGAGGTGCTTCGCTGCACCAAGGCCGGCATCACCATCAACACCTTTGCCCTCGATATTGAGCGAAGTCAGTTCCCCTTTGTCGAGCAAATTGCCCGGGTCAATGGGGGACGACTCTTCTACACGGACGTGAACGATCTGGGAACGTACGCCCTCGACGACTTCGTCAAACACCGTCGCGCGGGCTGACTCAAAGACCCCTCCATCAGGTAGTTCCAAAATTCAATTTGCAATTTCCACGAAACCCCGCAACAATGACACCGTTGTAATTACATCGATGGCAGTGGTCTTCGACGGGGAGGAATCACAACGTGGAAATTGTCGAACTCTTAAGCGGGCTAGAAGACAGAGGCTGGCAGGCACGCGCCAACTGTATGGGCGTTGACCCCGACCTCTTTTTCCCCGAGCGTGGCGCGTCCACCCGTGAGGCCAAAGAGGTCTGTCGCGGTTGTGTGGTGCGTGACGACTGCTTGGAGTACGCCCTCGACAATGGGGAGAAGTTCGGCATCTGGGGCGGAATGAGCGAACGCGAACGCCGTCGTCTTCGCCGCGCCCGCGCTCTCGAGCGTCGCGCCCAAGCTGGCTGAGCTAGCTGAGACGCGACTCGATCGTCGCGTCCTCACGTAGTCCCAGCTGCTTCCAACGCTTTCGGTCCTCGGCTCGCAGCACCGCGTCAGGAATGAGGCCCACCAATTCCGCGTGGTCTATCACGCCCGTATCGAGCAGCCCGAGCACCTTGTCGTAGACCATTGACGGGCGCATATTCATCGGGTCGATCAAGTTGAAGCTGAGCTGCACCATCTCGGGCATCTGAAAAGCCAGCGTACGCAGGTCAGGGCGCCGCAATGCTTTGGCCATGACGCGGCCTTCGCCGATGTCGATGCCGCGGACCCAGAGGTTCCACGCCACGAGCACCGGGCGAGCCCCAATGGCGCAGGCTCCTCGATCGGGGTCTGGCTTCATCGGGCCCATATCGGGCATGAGTGAGTGAAAGGCGTGGCGTCGCACTTCGGGAAGGCTTCGCTTCGTGCCGTCACGCAGGCGCCCGTAGAGAAAGACTGGAACGTTGAAAGTGTCGGCTATCCACGAGCCCGTTTCGTTGCGCAGCGTCGATGCCTCGTCGGCCTTTCGTGGGTCCAGGGCCACGAAAGGCACCACGTCTAAGACTCCGAAGCAGGGGTGGACCCCTTCGTGATCGCGCAGATCCAGGAGCTTCATGGCTGCGACGACGAAGTTACGGACGTGGAGGCGAAGCTCCGTGCGGTGATCGATCAACGTGAAGACGCTGCGGTTATGGACGGCATCACTGTGGCGATCACGCAAGGCCGGTCCGGCGGCCAGTCCTAGTTCGTCCAGTACGTCCAGGCGTCGCCCGTCAGAAACGTTGACGACGCATTCGAACAACGCGGGACCTAGTGCAGGTCGCGATTAAAGAGACGTAGCCGGCGGCGTTCGCGCAGGAGGCGGCGGCGCTCGCGCTCGCTCTTGCCACCCCAGACCCCGTGGTCGATGTGATTGTCAAGTGCGTAGACGAGACACTCACTGGCTACTGGGCACGTTGCGCAAATGCGCTGGGCGACGATGACTCCCATACCGTCGCGGGGAAAAAAGGTCTCGGGTGCGTACTCACGGCACTTCCCGTCGGCCATCCATTCAGCACTCATACACACCTCCTTCCTTACTTCTAGTTCTCACAGTACAGACTTCGCGCACCTTTGTCGTTACGATTCCTTGACAGAATTCTTAAGGTTCCAAACGTCTTACAACGTACTTAGAAGTGAGTTCGAAAAGACCAGTAGAATAGCCAAAGTACCCGTCGTTTAAGGAGTTCTGTGAGCCAGGTCCCAACCAGTGAAGTCGTTGAGGTTGTCGATCCGGTCGGCCACGTCCAAGTTGTCTACCTCGGACCCGTGGCCCCGCACTGGGAGTGCCGGATGGTTTTTGGCGACGAGGAGCAGATCCAAGCGTTCGTCGACCGAATTGACGCGCGGCTCCGCTTTCTCCCTCCGCACGACCCGCAGTTCCGTCGTAACCGCGAGCGCGTGAACCGCGACGCCGAACGCGAGAACCTGCTCGTCGAGTGGAACCTGGGCTACGACGAAGAGGCCTAAGGGCAATTCATCTTTAGGCGAGCGGCGACGTCGTAACTCGTTCGTACCACGCTTGGGGATCATCCAACTCACTCGCGCTCGGTAGACCATCGACGCGAAGTAGCGCGCCAAACACACTGAGTGAGTGCTCGGCCACCATTGAGGCGACGAACTGCGTCGCAGCATCGTGGTGTGGACCCTGGGTCGAGATGCCAAAGAGCGCAGCGGCCGCGTCTTCACCGCGGGCGTCGCTGCGGCGGTGTCGCGCGTACGCCTCCATCAGTGCGGGACGCGGGCCGAGCAGTGTCTCGGTGATGTCCGCGGCCGCGGCCGCGAAGAAGGCCAGGAGAACGCTGGTGGCGGCGTTGATGGCCCGAGTGGCGTTGGACTCTTCGGGTATCGAGATACCGTCGAGCAGCGCTTCGGGGTTGTTCATCAATTCGTTGATGTCGCCCGACTCCATCAGGGTCTGCAGTCGTCCCATGAGATCGCCTTGCAGGGCGCTGGATTCATTGACGGCGTCGATCAAAAGCGCGCGCAGCGCGTCGCTAGTGCCTGGTTGGGTGAGCACCAGTGACGCCACAAACTCTTGGGCCAGAGCGAAAACGTAGACCTCATCGTGCTCTAGCGACCAGGCGTTCGCGAAGTTGGCGAGGTTGTTCACAACGAGCAGGCGCTGGTCGTTGCGCCGCGGCAGCGGCAGCACCGCAAGTGACCAGGCGCGCTCGGAGAAGTGCCCGGCCACCGATCCCATTTGAAAGCCGGCGAAGAGTGGTCCGATCGTGGACGAGATCTGAGCGATCAGTTGATTGTCTTGTAGGTCCAGGTCGTCATCGGCGACGGGCGCGGGCGACGTCGAGTTCGACGGCGTCATCATTGGTTCCATGAGGGGACGCCACTGCTCGAGGGCAGCCATCGTGAGGGCCGAGCGATTCACCGCGACGACGGTCGCTTCACTCGAGACTCCAAAGAGGGCGTCGACGTGCCGTCCGACGAGCGGCGCGAGTTCTTCGAGGCGTTGGCGTTCGATGGGGAGAGGGTTCGGGTCGCCGTCGTCGCCGCGCGCGATGTTGAGCGCGAGCTGCGACGCCGTTTGATACCACGCGTCTGGACCTTGCTGGCTCAGCATCGAGAAGATATCGCCGAACATGTCGCCGAAAGGATTGGTCGTCACGGCACCAACTTAGAGGGACAACCGAGCGTGACGTCCACGTGGTGCACCGCCGTATTGACGAGGTACGTCAGGGCCGCGTGAGTGTAGGCCGGGGTGAGGTAGAGCGTCGAGGCGAGTTGGTTCCACGTGTCGAGATCCTTCCCGTTCCATTCTGTGATGACTTCGCCGACCTTGAGACCCGCGTGGGCCGCAGAGCTGTAACGGACAATTTTTGTAATCTTGACGCCCCCGCCCTGTTCGGTAGTCCCCTTGATGCCGAGGTCGGCGTGACAGCCGTGTCCGGTGGCGACGACTTCGGCGACCTGGGCTACGAATTGGGCCGAGTACCAGAACTGGCGAGCAGAGAGAACGGCTACGACGTGGTCGGAGGAGTCGACAGCAATGGCGTCGACGTAGTCCGACAGGCTCGAATTGGACTTCGTCGCAAGGTAGTGAACAACACCTTGATCGTTGTTGGTTGGGTCACCGAGGGTGGTCATCGTCCAGTCGTATTCGGGCGACTTCAACGAACTCTTGATAATCGGCGCGATGGCGACCACATCGGCACTGGCTGGCATCGGGTCGAGCTTTGAGGGAGTGATCGCGACGCTCAGATGGACGATCGAGAATCCCATGACGTTGTCGCGGCCCTCCAAGGTGACGCCAAAGTTTGTCTTTGTAGCTGTGCTGCCCGTAATCACCGCCGTGACCGGAATGACCGTGGTGGTGACAGCCAGATCGTGGGGGAGAACCAGTGCCGTGACCTTGGTTCTCCTGGCGCCCTCGGTGATGGTGAGTTCTACGGTGTCGGCGGCAGCTTCACGGCTGGAGGCCGGGAGCTGAGCGAGAGTCTTCGCCAAATGGGCTGGCGAATCGGGGTCAGGTGTACCGGCACCGCGGGTCACCATCAGGACTATTCCTCCCGCGACGAGCACGACGGCCATCAGGATGATGACCGCACGTGGCGTGACGACGTGCGGGCGAGCCGTGGCCGTCGTCTCAAGGTTTTCGAAGCTCGGGAGCTCGCTCGGATGGACCCAGTGGCGTGTTTCGGCCGGAGGCGCCACCCGGCGTCGACGACGCCACCACTCGCTCCCATTCGACGTACTCACTTGAGAAAGGCTAGTAATGAAAGGGCATTCGAGTGTGTCGCCCTAACATTGACACCTATGGCTGTCGACGTCGCACTGGATATTGGCACCTCTCACACGCGACTCGCAACCTCTTCGCAGGGCATTTTGTTTGACGAGCCGACCATGGTCGCCATCGACACCAACACCGGCCAAGTCCAAGACCTCGGTCACGGCGCCCTGGAACTGATCGGACGCACGTCGCGCCACGTCATCGTCTTTCGACCCTTCAACCAAGGCGCCACCGTCGACTTTGACGTGACCGCTCGACTCATCGAGGCGCTCTTCGACCGTGCCGGCGTGTCGAAAATGAGTCGCGCGCGCGTGGTCATGAGCGTGCCCTCTCTCGCCACGGCCATTGAGCGACGCGCTCTTCGCCAAGCCGCCATTCAAGCGGGCGCTCGCGAAGCCACTCTCATTGAAGCTCCTCTCGCCGCCGCCATTGGTCTCGGTCTGCCGGTGCAAGACCCGGTCGGGTCAGCCGTGGTGTTGCTCGGCGCGGGCGCCTCCGAGGCCGCCGTTGTCTCCCTCGGAGGCATCGTCGCAGGCGGCGCGCGTCGCATCGGTGGGAGCGACGTCGACACGGCGATCGCCACATCGTTACGACTCAACCTCGGTGTGGTCGTAGCGCCTTCGGTGGTCGAGATGTTGAAGTGCACTCTCTGTTCCGCACTCGGACGAACCGCGGGACTTTCCGAAGTGGTACTCGCGCGCACCGTCGATCGTGGACGACTCAAAGAGATCGAGGTGAGTGCCGAACTCGTGAACGCTGCGGCGTACGACATCTTGCACACGACCATGCGAATGATTCAGGAGTGCCTCGGGGGCACCCCGCCGGACCTCTCCCAGGACGTCAGCGCGCGTGGCATGACCATCGCGGGCGGTCACGCAAATATTCGCGACCTCGATGAGCTCGTCGCGACGAGCGCCGGCGTCGAAGTGAGCGTCGCGCCACAGTCCGATCTCGTTGTCATTCAAGGACTTCAGGCCTGTCTCGAAGAGATGTCTTCGCTACACGCACTCTTTCGAAGCGCAGATCGCTAGTTAGTTGTCGCGAAGCTGCGTGACCGCGGAGCGGACTTGCCAGTCCTTATCCTCGCTCGCCGCTGCGAGGGCAGCTTCAATGTCGGGGCCTTCGTAGTTCGCGAGAGCCACGATTGCCCGCCGTCGAATCGGAGCCTTGTCACTTAGCGCTGCGAGAATGGCGGCGCGGGCGCGGTCGTCGCCAATTGCCCCAAGTGACGCAATGGCCGACTCGCGACACCGTGCGTCGTCGTGATCCCTCGCGATGACGCACAGCCTCTCCACGCCGGGGACGTAGGTGTGCTCACCGAGAACGAAGACGGCCGCGTCCACCACCAACGCGTCGGGGTCATCGAGCAGTTCGACGACGGTGTCCAAAACTGCGGAATCCTCGAGCGGGGCGTGAGCGAGTTGTTCGAGGGCGTCGCGGCGAACGTCGGGGTCGGCATCGTTGAGCACCCGGCGCCACTGTTCGAGGGTCATGAGATTCAAGCGCACCAGGCCGCGTAGCGCCAGCACGCGGTGGCGAACGATGGTTGAACTCAGTTGTTCTTCGAGCAACGCGCGACCTGCGTCGCTCGGGTGGAAACTGGCGCGCAGGAGTTCGTGGTCGAGGGGCTCAACTAGCGTTGGGTCATCACTGTTCACGACCCCATTCCACCACCGAAAAGGATGAGGCCCCGCGTGTGGGCTCCCTTAATTGCCCTCGCCGTCATCTTGTTGGCAATATTGGCTCTCGAAGCGCACTCGTCGGGCGAGTACTCGATCACCCCCGGTGACGGCACGCCGGTGGCTCCCCTGGTGAAAATCAGCGGCGTCGCGACGAACGCCCACCCCGGAAAGTTCCTGCTCACCGACGTGTATCTCACCGCGCTTTCCGAGTGGCAACTATTCCTGACGCACTTTCAGTCGCACGTGCAGGTCGTTCCGGCGAGCGAACTGGTGGAGCCGGGCGTGTCGACCGCTGAACTGAACGCTCAGGGTTTCCTCGAGATGAGCGACGCCAAGCAAGCGGCCGAGGTCGCGGCCTTTCGCGCGGTTGGTTGGCACGTGTCGGCGACTCCGACGGGAACCATCATCAACGGTGTTGTCGATCCGTCGCCGGCGAGTCGCGCCGGCCTCTCGGTGGGTGATCTCATCACGGGCGTCGGGTCGACGACGATTCGCTCGAGTTGCCAACTGATCTCGACCCTGCACGACGTCGCTCCCGGCACGGAGGAGACGCTGCACCTCGACAAAGTGAAGATATCTAACTCGGGCACTCTCTCGTATGAGTCGCCTTCGACGCTGCGCGTGACGACGGCCAAAGTCCCGAGCGACGTCGAAGAGTCGGGCTGTCCCGGGGTCTCTGGTCCCGATCACTCGTGGCTGGGCATCGCGCTCGAGAATGGGGATAGCTACCACTTGCCGGCGAAGGTCAGCATCGACACCGCCAATATCGGCGGGCCGTCGGCGGGCCTCGCCATGACACTCACGCTCATCAACAAACTGAGCCATGGCTCGTTGACGGGTGGCAATGTGGTGGCGGCAACCGGCACGATGTCACCCAATGGCCAAGTCGGCGCGGTGGGCGGCGTCGAAGAAAAGGCCGTCGCCGTTCACGACGCCGGCGCCAAGTACTTCATCGTGCCCGACGGTGACGGCAACGTTGACGCCGCACGCGCGGCCGACCAACCGGATCTGACGATTCTCCCCGTGACGTCGCTGAAAGAGGCGTTGGAGGACCTGCGCAAGCTCGGTGGGGCGAGTCCAAGCCCTATTACGAAGCCGTCCTAGTACCAAGTTTCGGCGTCTGAACCCGTAGGCTGGAAGGAATGGACGACCGCCGAACAGTCTCGACCACACGCCAGTCTTCGAGTGAAATCACCCGGGTGACCTTCACGACGCTGCGCAAAGGGGGAGTGGACCCCAACGAGGTTCGCCTGCACCTCGAAGCCGCGGCCCGAGAGATGGGTCACCTCGAAAGCCGTATTCGTGAGCTGCAAGATCAGCTCAGCGAGGCCCATCGGGCCGCAGCGAATCCCACATTCGACGAGGCCACGCTGACCAATGCCCTCGGGGCGCAAAGCGCGTCAATCTTGCGCTCGGCCCATGAAGAGGCCGCCCGGGTAACCGTCGAAGCCCAAGAGCGCAGCGCTCAAGTCTTTACCGAGACTCAGCAACGTTCCGCTAGCCACCTCATCGAGGCGCAAGAGCGCGCGACTGCTCTCATCACCGAAGCGGAAAACACGGCCAATCAGATCGACCACGACGCGCGACTCGCCGCCGAACGGCTGATCGACTCAGCCAAGGTAAATGGTGAGGCGCTCATCGATCGAGCTCGCGAGCAAGGTCGGGCCATTGTTGAACAGTCCAACGAAGCGCGGCGCACTGTTTTGAACGATCTCGCCATTAAGCGCAAGGCCCTGCATCTGCAGATCGATCAACTGCGCGCGGCGCGTGACTCACTTGCGACATTCGTCACGACTCTGCGCCAACAAGTTGACGACATACTTTCTGGCATCAATGGTTCGGACGAAGCGGCACGCGCCGCCGCCCTCGAAGCACTTCGCTCACACCCCGGTACTCCCGAGCCCACTGAAGAAGAACTCCTCGCCGGAACGCCTCTGCGTGAAGTGCCCGCCGAAGCGCCGACTGCGCCCGAGACCGCGAATGGCGACGCGAAGCCTGAGGCCAAACGCCGCCAGACGCCGCCTCCGGCGCCAGCCGCTGGTGAATCGCTGCTCGAAGACGATCCGTCGGGGACCGACGTGGTCAACGAGATCTTCGCGCGACTGCGTAAGGCCACGTTGGAAGAGCGCGGAGCGACGGCCCTTGCCCCAAAGAAAGCTGCCGCCCACAAGCCCGAAACGCCGGTAGGAGTGCTGTTCCGTCACCGCGATGAAGCGCTCGAAGAGTCGTTGGCGGTTCTCACACGTCGCGTGAAGCGCGTCTTGCAGGACGACCAAAACATCATGCTCGAGCGCATTCGCAACGTGAAGGGGGCGATGATCACTGACGAGCTCGAAGACGAACTCGTTGAGCGCGCCCGCTACGCCGAGGCCGCGAGTGACGCTCTCGCGCTGTCCGCGCAAGCCGGCGTCCAGTTTGCCCGCAACGAAGGTGGCGTCGCCGAAACGAGCGTCGAGCCCTCCATGCTCGATGACTGCGCAGCGGACCTCGCCGTCACCATCGTGCTCGCGCTTCGCAAGCGCATCTTGTCCGAGTCGGCCGGTGACGGCACCGAGCGCGTGAACGCGGCCTACCGCGAATGGCGCGGGGCGCGCGTCGAGCGACTCTGCACGGACGCCGCTCGTCGGGCCTTTCACTTGGGTGTGGTCACCGCGTCCAAGGGACGTTCCATTCGATTCTTCGCGGCGCCCAATGACGCGCCCTGCGACCTCTGTGCGCACGACTCCGAGGCCGGAGAACGACTCTCGGGAGAGAACTTTCCCAGTGGTTCGCCCTACCCGCCGTTGCACGCGGGCTGCGCCTGCACTGTTATCCCCGTCTGATAAAGACGTAGGCTCGTCTCTGTGCGAAGTCCGACTGACGTTCCCCAACGCCCGCGGCGCCTCGGACGACTATCCCGGCGATTCTGGGTCGGGATCATCTTCATCGTCATCCTGGTGGGCTTTCTCTCACTGCGTAACCTGGCGGTGCTGTGGACCGACGAGATGTGGTTCTCGTCGGTACATCTGTCGAGTGTCTTCTCCACACTCTTTCTGATCAAAGTCGGTCTCGGACTGACCTTCGGGGCGATTTTCTTCTTCATCATGTGGGGAAATCTGCTCCTCACCGACCGCTTCGGTGCGCGCGACCTCTCCTTTGACCCCGAAGACGAGGTCGTGCGGCGCTACCAGAACATCGTTCGACCCTACGCCCGGCGTATCTATGCGGCGATCGCCCTGGTGATGGGCCTCATCGCCGGACTCGACGCCACGGGCCAGTGGAACAGCTACCTGCTCTTCTCGCACGCTCAGTCCTTCCACAAGGTCGATCCCTTGTTTCACAAGGATCTCGGCTTTTACATCTTCACGCTGCCCTTTGTCTCGTTCGTCATTACCTGGTTCCTCGTCGTCTTGATCATCGCGCTCATCGTGACGACCGGTTTTCACTTTCTCAACGGCGGTATTCGTACGACCAAGGTCACCCCTCGTGTCTCGCCACGAGTGAAAGCGCACCTGTCGTCCATCGGTGCCGCGATCGCTCTGTGCAAAGCGGCCGGATACCTCATCGCCAAGTGGGATCTCGTCACCTCGACCAACGGCTACGTCCAGGGCGCCACATACACCGACATCCACGCGCGGATCCCCGCGCTCACCATTCTCTTTTGGCTGTCGCTTGCCGCGGCCGGGATCCTGCTCTACAACGTTCGCTCGCGCGGCTGGTCGTTGCCGGTGGTGGCCGTCGGTCTCTGGGCCTTCGTGGCGCTTGTGATCGGTGTGCTCTATCCGACCTTCCTCCAGGCACTGAAGGTCAGCCCCAACCAGGAGTCGCTCGAGCAGCCCTACATCCAGCGCAATATCGACGCCACCCGCGCGGCCTTCGGGCTCGACAACGTGAAGTATCACTCGTTCGCCGGATCCACCTCCATCACTGCCGCGCAGATCAAGGCCGACTCGGCGACTCTCGACAATATTCGACTCTGGGATCCATCGAACAATATTTCGCTCGAAACGGTGACCCGCCGCCAGTCAATACGCTCGTACTACAACTTCACGAGTCTCTCGGTTGACCGCTACTTCGTCAACGGAAAGCTCACTCCCGTTCTCATTGGCGCGCGACAACTCAATAGTGCCAACCTGCCGTCTAACAGTTGGGTCAACCAGCACCTGCAGTACACGCACGGCATCGGCGCGGCTGTGGTCGCGGCGAACCAGGTCGACCCCTCGACCGGCAACCCCGTCTTCGTGGTCTCGAACGTTCCGCCGCAGTCGACGAACGGTATGCCCGCGTTGACACAGCCCGACATCTACTTCGGTATCAAACTGAATGGCTGGGTCGTCGCGAACACCAAACAGCCCGAGCTCGACTACCAGGTCAACTCGGGCGCGAAGGCCGGCACCCCCGTGGAAACGCACTACAAGAGCACAGGCGGAGTCCCGGTCGGGGGAATCTTCTCGCGCTTCGCGTTGGCGCTGCGCCTCGGGGACTTCAACTTCTTGATCTCGAATCAGATCACCTCCAAGAGTCGGGTCATGTTCGTTCGCGACGTGCGCCAGATGGCTCAGAAGGCCGCACCGTTCCTCTCGTTCGATTCCCAGCCGTACGCGGTCATCGCCAACGGCGAAGTCCAGTACGTCCTCGACGGGTACACCACGACCAGCCAGTACCCCTACAGCGAAAACGCGAGCAACCTCGACGTCACGACGGGCGGGCTCCCGAGCAGTTTCAACTACGCACGCAACTCCGTGAAGGTCGTGGTGAACGCGTACACGGGGTCGATGAAGTTCTACGTGGCCGACCCCAACGACCCCATCATCAAGGCGTACCGTTCGGCCTTCCCCTCGATGTTCCTGCCCTTGAGCGCGATGCCCTCAACGATCCGCACGCACCTTCGCTACCCCCAAGACCTCTTCGCAGTGCAGGCCGCCACCTTCGGTCGCTATCACATCACCTCAGCGAGTGCGTTCTACTCGGCCTCTGACCGTTGGGAGATCTCGCCCACGACGGGGGCCGGTTCTCCCAACAGCACCCTCGCCAAGACCGAGACCGTGAACTCGGCCGGCGAAGTGACCTCCACCTCGAACTCTCCCATGAGTCCGGTCTTCCAGGTCGGCTCGTTGCCCAACGCCGATCACCAACAGCTGCTCGAGTCGATTGACTATGTGCCGTCGGGCAACTCGTCGACGGTGCAAAACCTGACCGCCTTCATGATCGCGACCAGCGACCCAGACGACTACGGACAGCTCAACGTCTACGAGACCCCTCGCGGCGAGACGGTGACCGGCCCACTACAGGCCGACTCGGAGATCGAACAGGCCTCGCAGGTCTCTTCGCAAATCACGCTTCTGGACCAACACGGCTCGTCGGTCATCCTCGGCAACAACTTGACGGTGCCTCTCGACTCATCGGTGCTCTACATCCGACCGCTCTACGTCACAAACTCCACGAACCCGATGCCGCAGCTGCGCTACGTGATCGCGGTCTTTAACCAAGACGTCAGCATCAGGCCAACGCTCGCCGGAGCCTTGGCGCAAGTACTCGGCGCCAACGTGAGCGGGATCACACCTCCGCCCACCACCACTCCGCCGGGCAAGACCAGTGCGACGGCCGCTGAGGACCTGGCCAAGGCTGCAACCGACTACACCAACGCTCAGACCGCCCTCTCGAACGGCAACCTCGGGCAGTATCAACAAGACGTCAAGGCTATGAACAGTGAGATCACGGCTGCTCAGACGGCACTGGCCAAGAAGTAATCAGTCGTCGCGACGCTCGTCGAGATGGCGATAGGGATTCAGCAGTCCCGCCGGGTCGAACACCTTTTTGATCTGTCGCTGCAACGCCACCAACGCCGGATCGGCCAGAGCAAGATAGGCGTCTCGTTTGTCAACGCCGAGGCCGTGCTCGCCCGAGACTGCGCCGCCGAGCTCTACCCCGGCACGAAAGAGCTCGAGGAGTAGTTCTTCGCGGCGAGCGTCATCGGATTGAAAGACCGAGAGGTGCACGTTGCCGTCTCCCACGTGACCACAGCCCGCAACGTACGCGCCGTACTGTTCAGCGAGGGCCGACACGTCTTCGAGAAACTTGGGCACGGTCGAACGAGGGACCACGATGTCGATGATCTCGTTAGCCCCGGCCGCTTTGGTCAGCCAGAACGTCCGCTCGCGCGCCTGGATGAGTTGGCTAGCGGCCACTCCCTCCAAGACGTAGACGTCCAGCGCTCCCGCCTCGCCGACGAGTTCGGCTGCGGCTTCGAGGTCGGCGTCGAGTTGCGCGCGCGTCCTTGTCTCGAGCACGACAATGAGGTACGCCGCGCTCTGCTGGGCGATCGCGGGGTCGACGCCGAGGTGCAGGTCGGTCCCATTCTGTAGCGCGTTCATGGTCGTCACGTCGAGGTACTCGAGCAGCGACGGCTGGAGTCCGGCCGAGATCAGCGTGGGCACCACGCTCGTCACCGCGTGCACGTCATTGAAGGGAACGAGCAAGGTCGCCGAGTGCTCGAGTATCGGTGAGAGCTTGAGAGTGACCTCGGTGACGAGCGCGAGCGTGCCTTCGCTGCCGATGAGCAACTGCGTCAGGTCGTAGCCCGAGGAGCTCTTCATGACCGGTCCGCCGGTCTTCAAAATGGTCCCGTCCATCAACACGACTTCGAGGCCCAGCACGTGTTGACGCGTGACGCCGTGGCGAACGGCGCGCATGCCTCCGGCGTTGGTGTTGACGTTGCCCCCGAGCGATCCGGAAAGCTCGCCGGGATAGACGGGGTAGTGCAGGCCGGTGCCGACGAGGGCTTCGTTGAGCTCGCGCAGGGTGATGCCGGCCTGGACGACCGCCACGTGATCGCGCTCGTCGACGCGAAGGACGCTGCGCATCTGATCAAAGGAGATAACGATGCCGCCGTTGACCGGCAACGCGCCGCCCGAGAGTCCGGTCCCCGAGCCGCGAGGGGTGACGGGTAGTCCATGTCGCGCAGCGAAGCGGACGAGCTCAGCGACTTCGTGGGTCGTTCTCGGCCGGGCCACCGCGAAGGGCTCACGATCGCGCGGATGGAGAGATTCGTCATGGAGGTCACTGGGATCGTGCGCGCCCGCGAACGTGACGTTGGTGACCAGAGACTCGAGTTCAGTGCGTTGTTGCGTGTCGTTCACAGGGGGTACCCTACCCGGCAAATTTGTCCGATTGCGCTGGGCGATCCTTACGCGACGTCGGGCGCATTGGTCGGTAGCTCGCGTTCGGGATCGCGCACACCCGGCACGAAAAGTACGCCGAGACAGACGACGGCCGACAGAACGCCCCCAATGAAGACAGAGTGCCGTATACCGATGGTGGTCGCCGCGAGTCCTCCTAAGAGAATCCCCAGCGGACCGAGAGACCACGCGAAGAGAAAGACCAACGACGAGACTCGACCGAGGAACTCATGGGGCACGATGCGCTGCATCCACGCGAAGAACAAGACGTCACCGTAGAGCATGAAGCCCACGTACCCCGCCTCGAGGATTCCCGTGACGAGAACGTTTGGCGCGAAGGCGATGGCGACGACCGCGACACCACTCAGCGCGTACGAGCACCACAGCACGGTGATCTGGCGACGGGGCGATCCGAGGCGTGCCACGAACAATGAGGCGAGGACGCCCGATGCGCCACCGGCCGCGTAGACGAGTCCCAACTCCAAAGGCGTCGCGTGCAACGTTTCACGCACGAAGAGGGGCAGCAAAACGGTGAGAGGCGCCATCCCGAAAACGTTGGCGAGCGCTGCGCCAATCACCGCGTATAGGAGATACGGTCGCGTCCAGACATAGCTCAGTCCCTCGCGGGCGTCGGCGGCCGGTGACTTTGTCGACGGCGCGGGCCGACTCCTCGAACGAAGCGCGAATAAGCACAGGGCCGAAACGACAAAGCTCATCGCGTCAAAGCCGAAGGACCACGCGGTGCCAATGGCCGCCACGATGAAACCACCCACCGCCGGACCGAGGAGTCCTTGGGTTAGCTGGTTGCTCATTTGACTAAGCGCGTTACCGGCGACCAATTGGTCTTCCGTTAGCAGTTCGGGCACGATGGTCATCGACGCGGGACCGAAGAAACTGTCGGCCGCGCCAAAGATCGCGGCCATCACGATGAGTTCCCAGAGCCGCAGCTGCCCGCGGGCGAGGAGGAGCGCCGTGACGCCGACTGCCACGCCGCGCACGGAGTCCGAGGTCAACATCACTAGACGGCGTGACACACGGTCCACGACCACGCCGCCCAGCAGTGAGAGGGCCACTGACGGGATGGCTCGAGCCGCGAACACGAGAGCAATGCCCGACGGATGTCGATCGACGTCGAGCGTGACGAGAGCGAGGGCGATCGTGAAGATGCCGTCGCCCATGGAGGACACGGTCTGGCCGGACCACAGAAGAGAGAAGTCGCGAACCTTCAGTGCGTCGAAGGTCCCGCTTTTCCTTTCACTCACATGTACCTCGCAGTCCGCGCCCGAATGGCCCAGAAGTTCTTCACACTACTAAGCAGCTTTGACGTGAAGAGGCCCCCTCTTGCGAGGGGGCCTCTTCACGTAAGTTTTTGGTGGTTACTTCACTGATTAGACGACTGAGGTCTTCTTACCGTTCTTGAAGTCAATAGTGAAGCGGAATGTGCCCTTCTTAGCTGTCTTCGCGACGCGAAGCCTCGCAGTGATTCGCGTGCTCGTCGTGTGAAGCGGGGTAGCGACCACTCCGGGGCGAGCAATGATTCGCGATCCGGCCGCAAAGCCCGTTCCAATGATCGCGATGGTGTCAGTACGACCGAGAACGCCGTAACCTGCAACGCGCGTTGCCTTGGGAGCGGGAGCTGTAGCGACTGCTCCGGTGACGGTCAACTTAAAGGTGAACGTACCGGCGTCCCCATTGGGATCAGCTGTCGTACCCGTCGCGGTATACGTACCTGCGGCGAGTGCACCCGACGTCGTGACTGCGCCCGAACCGGACACGACCACCTGAGGCGTTCCCGCCGTCTGGGTGTAGGTCACGGTGCCGGTGTTACCACTCGACGTGAGCTGCGTGGTGTAGCCAGAGGTGCTCGCGGTCGCCAGGGTCGCGCTCTCGGGCAAGTTCTGACTGAGTGTCTTCGACGTCACGCTGAAGGGGAAGGACGCGTCGATGTACGAGGGTGCTCCCGTGCCACATACTGAGGCCGCCTTGGAGTCGTTGCTCGGGTATGGCGTCGCGTTCACCTCGCAGAGATACACGGTGTACGACGTTCCCGAGGTCACGGTCGAGGGCACCGCAATGGTGCCACCGAGGACCGGGCCGTCGAGCGTCGTGCCGGTGTAGCAGTCGTTCGAGATCGTCACGTTCGTCGCGGGTCCCGTGAAGGCGGGAGTTGAGGATCCTGGGGCGAACCATGACTCCACAAGGTTCGACGACGGCACATTGCCGTAGCCGCCACCAGAGGCGCACGACGACGGAGCAACCGCGGGCGCGGAGCCCGCGTCAGCGGCCTGAACTTCCTGCACCGCGTCACCCCACCAGAAGCCGGTGGCGCTCGCAGCGTCAGACACGTTGATCAGACTGCCCGGCGAGCCAGTGGTCTGCAGCGCCGAGATCGTAGGTGCCGCGGGAGAGGTGCTTTGGCTCGCGTACTGCAAGAGGTACTCGCCGCCGGCGATCTCGGTCTCGGTGGAGGTCGCGATCGCGACCGCGCAGCCGAAGAGACCATCGTTTATTTGCGCCGCTGTCGGGGGACACTGAGCGTTGGCGTCGCCCGCGGCCGTGAAGGTGGCCGGAACGGCGAAGGTGGCAATCGTGCACCCGGTGCCCGCGGGGCATCCGGTGTCGGAGGAACTAGGAGTGAAAGTTCCGAGGGACGTGGTGTCAGCTTCGGCGGTCGGAACAACGTTCGTCGCACCGATGGCCGCGAGCAGTGACGCTTCGGCCGCCACGGAGGCGCCCGACGACGAGTTGCAGTCGAACTTGATCTGCGTGGTACCCGCAACGACACCGGTAATCAGGTTCGTGCTGGGAACGAGCTGTCCGCCACCGGTCACGGTGATGGTGCAGGGCAGCGTCGACCCGGTGTTAGGTGTCTGCACTGCCGCCGATGCGGCGCCCGCGGTGGTGAGTGCGATACCGGCCACCATGGCTAGTGATGCGCCAATCGCGAGAGGCGATGACCAACGATTTTTGGTCCGACGCGCGTGGATACGACCGAGTGTATTTTTCATTGAGCCTCCAAGGAGCTGTATGTGGGGTGGATACTGCTCGACGCGCGAGAACGTCGCCGTGTCACTTCAACCATATGTGCGACGTCCGCAAAATTTACGTCGACTCAGCACACATACGTCGTATCGATCACGCGAATAGCGACATTATGAACTTCGTCTCTTAGTGAGTGATGTGTTCACTCGTAGCGCAGGCGTCAATGAGTGACGCGATTCTCATTCGTTGCGCAACGTGTTTCGCGATGAACTGTATGAATTGCGAAGAGTGCGTTTCACATCCAATTATCAGATACGTGAAGTGTGCGTTACGCGACGGACTCGTCGAGCCACGCGACGACTCCACCACGAACGCGTATGCCCACTTCGCTATCACGATCAGGTAGTTCAGTCGCGTGCGACGTACGCGCAACGAGGACTGTCGTGCCATCAAAATCCGCGCGCAGTTTCACGACCGCATCGTGCCCGTAGAACTCCGTGTCGAGAACTCGCGCACGCGCTACGCCACTCGCGGCATCAGAAAGCACGATCTGTTCCGGACGAATGAGAACGAGGAGTTGTGTTCCTTCCTGCGCTCCTGCAATCGACGAGAGGTCGTCGAGTTCGAGGCGACCAAGAGGCGTGTCAACGTCGCCGCCGTTGACGACACCGTGCACAAAGTTGACGTTGCCGAATTCGCGCGCGAGTTCCGGTGTCGCGGGACTGGCGTAGAGCTTGGCCGGAACGTCACACTGACTGATGCATCCGTGGCGAATGATGGCTACCTGGTCGGCGAGAGAGAGTGCTTCGTCTTGATCGTGAGTGACGAGAATCGTCGTCGTGCCCGCTTCCATTAAGACGTGACGAACGTCGTGGCGCACGCTCGCACGCAGTCCCGCATCGAGCGAGGAGAAGGGCTCGTCGAGCAGAACCAGCGCGGGTTCGATGGCGAGGCCGCGGGCCAGGGCAACTCGTTGCTGCTGGCCGCCCGACAGTTGGTGCGGATAGCGCTCGGCCATTCCGCCGAGTCCCACCATCTCGAGCAATTCACTGACGCGCTTTCCTCGACGATCGCGTCGGGCTAAGCCAAATCCGACGTTGGCCTCGACCGAGAGGTGTGGAAAGAGATTGCCGTCTTGGGGCACGTAGCCAATGCGGCGTTCCTCGGAGTTGACGAAATGGGTGGCGTCGTCGACGACGTCACCGCGCAGGCGCACACTGCCCCGATCGGCTCGTTCGAACCCTGCGATGATCCGCAGAAGCGTGGTCTTACCGCTCCCCGACGGTCCGAGAATCGAGACGAACGATCCGGCTTCCACGCGCAGATCAAGTCCGCGCAGGACGTCTTGAGTCCGGTAGGACTTGTCGAGGCCGGCGATCTCGAGTTCGCTCATTGAACCACGCTAGGGACTTTCGTGTCGTGACCGCGACCAGGCAACCGGTCAAAGAATCGACCGAGCAGGTACGCGGGTACGGCCGCGATGAGGATGATGACGATTGCGAAGGGTGCCGCCTGGCCATACGAGAGGTTCGTTTGGTAGGCCCAGAACTGGGTTGCCAGAGTCTCAACGTTCGTTGGTATGAGTATCAACGTGGCCGTGAGCTCGGTCACGCACGAGAGAAAGACCAAACAGAAGGCCGCGCCGAGACCCGGCCCAACGAGGGGGAGAGTCACTCGCCAGAGCACCTGGGCACGCGAGACACCGAGCGAACCGGCCACCTCTTCCAGGGCGACGGGAGCTTGGCTTACCGAAGCGCGAACCCCGACGAGGGCCAATGGAAAGAACATGATGGCGTAGGCGACGATCAGCAGCGGCGCCGTTTCGTATCCGAATCCATTGGCGTGTTGCTCGGAGAAATACGACAACGCGAGGGCCACGACGAGGCCCGGCATGGCCAGAACAAGGAAAGTCGTCCGCGTGAAGGCGCGATGCCACCGTGTGGGATGACGTACGACGAGAAGCGCGACCGGCAGAGCCATGAGCGTCGCGAGCAATCCAGCCGACGCGCTGTAGAGCGCGGTGTAGAGCGCAGCCGAGACCAAGGACACACCGCCGAGAGGATGCGCCCCCCCCTCGAACATCCAGTAGATCGCGGATGCGACTGGCACGCCGAGCGCCGCGGCGACCAGGGCGCCAAAGCCGAACAGAACTGGAAGTGTCATTGATCCAAGTTGAACGCGCGTCTGCACCCGTGCCACGCCTGGTCCGCTGCGACTGAGGTATCGCGCACCCCCGAGAGCACCCTCGCCGAACATCACAACGAGCGACAGGGCAACGAGCACGAGTGAAAGGGCGCACGCCGACGCCGTGTCGAAGCCGACTGAGAACTCACTGAAGATCTCGGTCGTGAAGGTCTGATACCCGAGGATCTCGAAGGCGCCATATTCCGCCAGGATGACCAGTGCTACCAAGAGGCATCCGCCAAGAATCGCGCGACGAGCCTGGCCGAGGGTGATGCGAAAGAACGTTGACGTGCGAGTGGCGCCCAGGCTTCGCGCGATCTCTTCCTGCCCTGCGTCCGAGCTCCGCAGGCTCGCCGCCACCGGCAGGTAGACGAGGGGATAGACGGCCAGAGTCATGACGAGAACGGCTCCGTGAAATCCGGCGACCCAGGGAAAGAGGGACGACCACCCGAAACTGACCACGAAGTCGGGTATGGCGAAAGGAATGACCACGAGCACGGCCCAGATGTGACGACCCGGCAGGTCCGTGCGCTCGACGCAGTACGCGCAGAGTGTGCCGATCACGGCGCAGAGAATCGTGACGACAACCGTCAGTCGGACGGTATTCCAGAGCAGTGATGCCGTGAGGCTTCGCCAGATGAGATGCCAGACGTTCGAAGCGCCGGCGTCGGACGACTCCAGAATGAGAAAAATGAGGGGGAGCGACAGCGCCGCCACGACGAGCGCGCTGAGAGTGATCAACGTCCTCGGGCGCGGCCGGCGCCGACGTGGTGGAGACGGGGCCTCACTCACGGGAGCGAGCACCGTGGTCACAGTAACTGAGCCTCACGAAGCAGCGCAATCGCTCGCGCCCCGGTTCCCAGTTGAGCGATGTTGATGGGATAGGGCTTCAAATCCTGAAACGGTGTCTCGGGTTGCGCAGTCGTTACGCCCGACGCGATCGGGTACTCGAAGCTGATCGAGTGGGCAATGATCTCTTGACCCTTCGCGGAGACGATGAAGGCGAGGAATTTCTGGGCCGCGGCTCTGTGCGTCGACGACTTCAAGATGCCCGCGCCCGACACGTCGAGCACGTAGCCCGGATCGTGAGGCGCGAGATACACGATCTTCGAGTGGATGTTGGACGTGCCAATCTCGGCACCCAGTCGATACCAGTAGTACTGGTTGATCAGCCCGAAGGCCACGAGGCCGCGGTTGACGTCGTTGGTGATCGTTTCGTTGTCAGGATAAATGTGACTGCCGGCATTGGCTTTGATGCCGTTCAGCCACGCCAACGTGCGCGATTTGCCGTAGGCCTTCAGGACTGAGGTGACAATTGGTTGAAAATCGGTCTCGCCGGCGGCGAAGGCCAGCTTTCCCTTGTACTTCGGATTGGCCAGTTGCAGTACGTGCGTCGGGAGTTGACTCTCCTTGATGAGAGAGGGGTTGTAAATCAAGACGCTCACGCGGGCCGAGACCCCGACCCAGTCGCCCTGCGGTGAGTTGTATTTGCTGGGAGTCTTCGCGAGTGTCGAAGGGTCCACTGAAGCGAGTAGTCCCTTCTGCTGCAAGTACTCAAGTGCGGGCGAGTTCTCGGTGTAGAAGACATCAGCCGGCGAGCGCGATCCTTCTTGGACGATCTGGGCGTCGAAGGTGTCTTCGTCGTCACTTCGAACAGACACTTTGATGTTCGGATTGGCTTTCTCGAAGGCCGCGACCAGAGAATCGGTCGTCTGGATGTGCTGGCCGTTGTAGAGGGTGATGGTGGTTGTTCCCGCGCTAGACGCGGAGCCACACGCCGTGAGGGCCAGTGACGCCACGGCTGCGGCGGTGAGGACGAAACCAAGTCGCTGGAGGGAGGCCAAACGCTTCAACTGATTCCGTTCATTTTGCGATCCACCAGCGGGGAACTGGGCGAGTACAACGTGGTCCCGCAGGCTCTGCGTCACCACTTAGGTTAGGCTAACCTAACTCTCAATCGACCGTCAAGGTACCGAGCGACACCTCAATAACGTCACGAGAGTTTTAGAGGGCCCTGGGAACCAGAGTGCCATTATCCGCGATATGGCTCGAGATACCTCGTCCCATCTGGGGAGTAACTCTTCCTTGTGCGAACTCTGTGATGTGGCGCGCTGCCCCACATAACTGCCCCGAGAGGGGGAGGCTCGGCTTATGAGAAACTTATCTTCACTTCAGCATCGACGTGGGGGCGCTTCCGCCCGAGTCCGTTGGTCCAGCGCTGTGGCCGCCGCAGCGATCTTTTTGGGGATCGTCGGACTTGCAGCGGCTCCAGCCTTCGCGGCGGGCACTTCGTCCAACACCATCAGCGCGAGCTCGGCACCGAGCGCGGGAAGCACCCACGGGACCTATACCCCAAGTGCCACCGCCTCATCAGGCGACAAAGTGGCGATCACCCTCGATAAAAGTTCGACGGGCTGCTCGCTCAGCGACGCCAAGTTGACCTTCACGGGTTCTGGGACCTGCGTCGTGGATTTCAACGACCCCGGTAACAGCACGTACGCCGCGGCCGCGCAGGTGACCCAAAGCATCAAGGTCTATAGCGACAACACGATCTCCACGAGTGCATTTCCCTCAGCGGGCAGCGCCGGGGGAGAGTTTGCACCTGGCGCCACTGCGACGTCGGGCGACCACGTCGTCATGACTCTTGACAAGAATTCGAGCGGATGCGCCCTTGACGGCGGCTGGATCGACTTCAAGAGCTCGGGAACCTGCATCGTGAACTTCAACGACCCGGGTAACGGTGCCTTTGCCGCGGCCAGTCAGGTCCAAAAGTCCGTGAAGGTCTATTCGTCGAACAAGATTTACGCAAGTACCCCACCCGCGGCGGGTGCCATTCACGGGACATACTCGCCGACGGCGACAGCAACTTCCGGCGACAAGGTGCAGATCTACTTGAACAGTGAGTCGACCGGCTGTTCGCTCAGCGACGCCAAAGTGACGTTCACCGATAACGGTGTCTGCGTGATCGACTTCACCGACCCGGGTAACGGAGCGTTCGCTGCCGCTACCGAAGTGAAACAGAGCATCACCGTAGGTTCGGGTAACCCCAAAGCACAGGGCGCGATCACCATCACCAGCACTTCGACTGACTACGGTCACGCACTTACTCTGGCCTCGACCGGTGGCTCAGGTACGGGCGCCGTGACTTACGCAGTGACGTCGGCGGGAACGGCGAACTGCGCGATCTCGGGCGTCACGCTCACGAGCACGCGCGCGGGAACCTGTGTCGTCACGGCCACCAAGGCCGCCGACGGGACTTACGCCGCTAGTTCTTCGCTCGCTACGACGGTCACAATCATTCCGCCGGCCCCAAGGGCTTCGCGCGTCAGTTCGGCTCTCTGGTCGGGACGCACCATGAGTACACGAATCATCGGTTCGGGCTTTTACGGACGCCCGCTCGTCGTGAGTGACTTGGTCGGGACGAGCGCCGTTGTGACGCACGACAACGGACGGGTCCTCACGATTCGCGTCATTGTGGCTCGAGGGAGTCGCTCGGGTCATTACCGATTTACGATCGTTTTCGCCCACGGTCAGCGCACATCACTTAGGTATCTCCTTCGTTAAGAAATTCCGCCCTGTTGAGCCGTTTCGCATTATCTAGTAATGTGTTGCAGGCAACGCGGGGTGGAGCAGTCTGGTAGCTCGTCGGGCTCATAACCCGAAGGTCGCAAGTTCAAATCTTGCCCCCGCCACCAAATAGAAGTGCAGAAGAGCCGGTGCGAAAGCACTGGCTCTTCTGCTCACCAAGTGCTCTTCGAGAGGGATGCCCGTACGAGTACTCAGCTGGACAGTTGTGAGGTCTCGGTTGTTCTGTCTCACTTTGGGCTCGGTACTTCTGTCTCACTTCTCGGCCCGGCCTCGGCTGTTCTGTCTCACTCGCTCCACCTTCACACTCAGCTGGACAGACGACGCCATGTTCGAGGCAGCGATGCGTCAAACACTGGGTGTTACGTGGTAGCTCCACGTAGATAGCTGTCTACGACCGGTAAGCGCAAGTGAAGTCGGACGAGCTCTTGCCGACCGTCAAGTGAGAGGTTCGCCGCCGTCTATATGAAGTGTCTGCCCGGTCAGAAAACTGTTCGTCAGAGCAAAGAGGACGGCGCTGACGATGTCGTCGACACTGCCAATGCGCCGCGCCGGATTTCTGGTGGCGATATCGGTGAAGTAGTCGGCTTTGCCCTTCTCGCCAAAGGCATCCCACGCACCCGTGTCGATGACGCCGGGAGAGATGCCATTGACACGCAGCGGAGCGAGCTCGAGAGCAAGCGAACGAACCAACACCTCGGCCGATCCGTTGGTGATGGCCACGCCCAGAGTACCTATGGCGATTTTTGCCGCCGCCACGCCGGAAAAGATGACCAGCGAACCGCCGTCATTCATGTTCGGTGCGAAATGTTTCGCCAACATCAGCGGTCCAATGACTTTGGTGTCGAACGACAGCCTGACGGCATCGCGATCCAGATCGGCGAGGCGACCACGAGCGCGAGCCGATGCGGTGGACACGATGTGGTCAACGGAACCGAGACGACCCGCGAGCGCGGCAATTGATGATTCATCCGTCAAGTCGACCGCGTCGGTCGTGATCTTGGTGTCACCGGTGTACGCGCTGTCGAGCGCAGCCTGATCGCGGCCGGCGGCAATGACATTCGCTCCGGCGTCACGCAGAGCGACGACGAGCGCTCCTGCGATACCGCTCGATCGCCCAATGACCAAAACTCTCTTGTCGTTGAGATTCGTTGATTCAGGCACGTTAGATCTCCTATAGATATCTCACGACGTTATGAGGCCTTCTCGAATCCTTAGTCGACGAGAAGCATGTCCTCGTAGATAGCTTGGTATTCCGTCATGCCGACTTCAGCGTTCGCCGCGATGGCGTGCACGGCCTCTCGAGTTCGAAGTCGCATCTCGAGCACCTTCTCGATCCAATAGGAGGGTCCGACCTCTTCAATCAGTGGCTCACTCGACATGGGATCGTCAGGCTTTCTTCGACTTATTGAGAGCCACTGCCGCGCGAAAAAGTGTCTTCAACGCCTTCTCGTTTATCTTTTCGCCCTCGCGGAAGTCGATCGCGCGCCTGACATTTCCTTCGAGACTCGAGTTGAAGAGACCCGAAGGATCCTTGATCGCGGCACCTTTGGCGAACGTCATCTTCACGACCTCTTTGTACGTCTCGCCGGTGCAGATCATTCCATTGTCGTACCAGACGGGAACGCCTCGCCATTTCCACTCCTCGACGACGTCGGGATCAGCTTCCTTTAAAAGGTTGCGGAGTCGACTGAGCGTGTCGCCTCTCCAATCGCCCAACTCCTTGATTCTTGCGTCGATCAACTGAGAAGGGGTCTTATCCTTAGCTGGCGTGCTCTTATTCATCAGCGAATCTCTTCCTCGTTTGTCGTTAGCCCGAGGGCGACTGTCTCGATAGTGACACTATTTATACCGGCACTCACGTAGCCATTGTGTGACGCGGCGAATACTCGATCTTGTTTGGAATTGAGCCAATCCTGGTAAACCCGCAGTCATGAAAATTGGAGCCATTTATCCCCAAACGGAGCTTGCAACTGAGCCCACGGCGATCCGGGCGTACGCCGCGGGCGTCGAGGAGTTGGGCTACAGCCACATTCTGTCGTTCGACCACGTTGTAGGCGCCGACCCGGCGGTGCACAAAGGATGGGACCGTCCCTACGACATCGACACCACCTTTCATGAGCCCCTCGTTCTCTATGGCTTCCTCGCCGCCATCACCTCACTCGAGTTGGTCACCGGCATCATCATTGGTCCTCAGCGTCAAACTGCGTTGCTGGCCAAGCAGGCGGCCGAGGTTGACATTCTCACCGAGGGTCGGTTCCGTCTCGGCATGGGTGTTGGCTGGAACACGGTCGAGTACGAAGCTCTCGGTCAGGATTTCTCGACCAGAGGCAAGCGCGAAGAGGAACAGATTGGCTTGCTGCGCCGATTGTGGACCGAGCGCTCGGTCACTTTTGATGGTCAGTTCGACCGCGTCACCGGTGCTGGGATTTCACCGTCGCCGGTACAACGTCCCATTCCACTATGGCTCGGTGGCAGTTCGCCCGCCGCCTACAGCCGAATCGGCCGACTTGCCGATGGGTGGTTTCCTGGGGTCGCGCCGGGACCGCAGTTGGACCAGGCCAAGGCCGAGGTGAACGAAGCGGCACAGAAGTCCGGACGTGATTCACGGGCAGTGGGGATGGAGGGTCGAGTCAGTTGGAAGCCCGGGGGAGCAGGCGAGGTCGCGGATCAGGTCGAACAGTGGCGAGCGGCCGGAGCGACCCACGTCACGATTAACACAATGGGTGCCGGACTCAAGTCCGTGAGCGACCACCTCGCAGCGCTCGAGGCCACGGCTCAGGCACTCGGATTAGGTAATTAAACGCCAGCACTGCAATGCAGTAAAAAATTCGTAGTGACCTTGAAACTATATCGGTGACCGATATAGTGGCGGGATGAGCCGCAAGTCTTCTCCCGATCTGGGTTCCGGATCCACGTTTCTGATTCTGTCGAGTCTCGCTGACGGCGAGAAACACGGGTACTCGCTCACGAAAGATGTGGAGAGTTTTGCCGGCGTTCGCCTCGCCCCCGGCACCCTCTACGAGGCGTTGGCCCGACTCGAGGGCATGGGACTTATCGAACCGGTCGCGTCCGATGATCGCCGCCGCCCGTACCGATTGACAGCCTTCGGCGCGACGGCACTCAGCGAACACGTCGCGGCACAGAGCAAGATCCTCGCTGAAAGCCAACGCCGCCTGAAGCGCAACTGGTCTCCGGCATGAACGAGCGCACAGTGGCGGAGCGACCCTCGAAAGTCGCCCGCCGGGCAGCAGGGTATTTGCGCTGGTATCCGCGTGTATGGCGCGCCCGTTACGGGGAGGAGTTCCAAGCACATCTCGAAGCCGAACTCGAAGAGCGACCGATCTCACTACGTCGTGCTGTAGACATCGCATTCCATGCAGTGATATCTCGATTCAGATTCCAGCGTGGAGCGCGATGGATAACGGGAATCGCACTGAGCGCGGTCGTTGTCGTTTCCCTCGTCGTGGGGTTCCTCGGCAATGGGTCCGGAGGGCTTCCCGTGCCGCTGACCATCGACACCAGTTCCTCTGTCGGCATGCCCACTACGCCAACCACGGTGAACAACCTGAATTTCAGGTTTACGAATCGAAAGTCTGAACGGATTCAATTGACGCACGTCTCGCTGATTGGTTTTAAGGGCTATCCCGTCCCTCGCATCGTGCGTGTCGAACTTGATCCGCAGCGTCAAAGAAAGGACGACTACGAGCTGAATCCTTCGAATGCCCTCTTCGGTTTGGTGCCTGCTCTCGGACGCGAGTTGAAGCTTGGAAATGATGATTCTCTCTTCGTTCGCATGGTCGCACCGAAAAAAGGTCGCCTCTATGCGGTCAGCGGTATCCAGCTGACATACGTACGCCATGGGGTTAGCCGCACCGAGTCGCGATCGATCGGTCAGATGCCTGATGTTCTGTGTGTCGAAAAGTCGCCGCCATCGCAGACTGTCGAACTTCCCTCGTGCCAACGCGGCATCCAGACAGTCTGGGCTCTGGCGCAGTTCTATGCGCCGCCCGTGAACCACGACTCAACCGTGAAGAGCATGGCGCAGATCGTGACTGGAGCGGCCTTCGGATACACCACCGGAGCCGAGAAGAAAATACCTGCACTCAGCGACATGCGTTCATGGGCAACGCACCTTTTTGCACATCGAGGATCTTGGCGAATTTCGGGCGTAACGGCTCGACGGACAAACGTGACCATAGGAAACGTCTCTCACGAACTGACGTTCCACTTCGCCTTCGTCAATCGCGCCTCCGGCGAGAAAGCCAACGTCTGCGTGCAAAATGGCGCCTACATGGAGGGTGGGGAAATCACCCCGGAGATCGTTCATTGTTTGAGGGCGTAAGGCGCATGACCACCAAGAAAGTTTGTATCACGTACTAAAGTGATCTATCCTCGGGACGATGGCATCGTCTAGGTCCCCAGCGTTAAAGCATTCGACTGGCGCTACCGAAGACCTTGGCGTAGTAGACGGGCTCGTGCAACTCTCGTTCTCCATTCAGGCGATCGTGGGCAGGGTGACGGCCCGCTACGACGCGTCGATCATTCAGGCGCGCCTACTTGGCGCATTGCGCGATCGGGAGCTATCGATGGCGCAGATCGCCGGTCTCTTGAATTTGGACAAGTCGAGCGCTACGGGTCTCGTCGACCGAGCCGAGAGTAAGGGATACGTCGCGCGAAAGACCGTCCCCCAGGATGGACGGTCGGTACACGTCACGCTCACGTCCGACGGTCGCCGGATCGTGAACAGGGTTGCGAACGAGATTGCTCGAGAGATCGATGCGATTGTCGGTTCCTTGTCGGACACCGATCGCGCGCGGCTCTCGCTTCTCGCAAGCAAGGTTGTTCAACTTGACGCAGTGGCTCGAGGTATCGATCTGGCGACCGGCCACGCCCAGTCGAGTCGATCGTAACGAAAGGAGCGCGATGGACAGCATTGACGCGATGCCCGCAGAGGAGTTCGAGTCTGACGAGATGCAGGAGGAGGAACTTGAGTCTGACGCCATGCAAGAAGAGGAACTTGAGTTGGAGATCGAGAGCCTAAAGAAACGAGTGGCGATCGTCATTGGCAGCACGCGACCGGGCCGCATCAGCGCAGGAATCGCGGAGTGGTTTTTGGATACTGCACAGACCGGAAGCCCCCTGCGATACGAACTCGTCGACCTCGCTGAGGTGAATCTGCCGTTCTTGGATGAACCGGTGATGGCGGCGCAGAGTCACTACGAACACGAGCACACGCGCGTGTGGAGCCGCCTGATCGGTTCCTATGACGGATTCATTTTCGTCTTTCCTCAGTACAACTGGGGGTACCCGGGCGTACTGAAGAACGCTCTGGACTTTCTTTACTGGGAGTGGCGCGAGAAGCCCGTGAGCTTCGTCACCTTCGGGACCCGAGGTGGTTCACGGGCGGCGGCGCAGATACAAGTCGTTCTTCAAGGGCTCCATATGCGTGAACTGGCCGACCATCTTGAAGTTCGTATCGCCGAAGACGATGTCGACGAGCAGTGGCAACTCAAGGATATTCAAGCCATTCTCTCTCCCTACTGGGCGCAAACGAGAGCGATCGATGAGGAGATGGTCGCTGCATTGACTACTCCCGGTCCCCAGGTCGTCGACGTTCAGCCATAGCGCGTTGAGAAAAAGTGTTCGAGATGTCAGTGGCTGTCTTTACCATGGAGCGACGCGACCGAACTAGGAGGGGCTGTGGATCGCAAGTGGTGGACTTTGGTGGTCGTTTGCGCGGGTACGTTCATGCTGTTGCTCGATGTGACGATTGTGATCGTCGCGTTGCCAGTGATTCAGCGAGGGCTGCACGCTAGTTTCTCCGACGTTCAATGGGTGATCGACGCGTACGCGCTGACATTGGCGTCTTTGCTGTTGACCGCAGGATCGCTCGCTGACCGTTACGGACGACGATTGCTGTTCGTGATCGGACTGGTTGTCTTTACTCTCGGATCACTGCTGTGCGGCTTCGCCCAGTCGCCACTCATGTTGACTCTGTCGCGCAGCGCGCAGGGCATCGGCGGCGCGATCATGTTCGCCACGTCTCTCGCGCTACTTGCTCAGAGTTTTCGCGGGAAAGATCGAGGCATTGCGTTCGGTGTCTGGGGCGCGATCACGGGAATCGCGGTAGCGCTGGGACCAATTCTTGGTGGAGTAATTACGAGCGATATCAACTGGCGGGGGATTTTTCTCGTCAATGTCCCCGTGGGCGTCATCGCCGTCATCATTACGATCTGGAAAGTCGATGAGTCCAAAACACCGAACGCGTCAAGGCCCGACTGGACAGGATTCGTCGTCCTCACCATTGGTCTGGTAGCCCTCGTCTACGGACTCATTCGAGCCAGTGAGGATGGCTGGGGCGACAGCGGAGTCTGGATATGTCTGGCGCTCGCGGCAGTCCTCTTTGTGGTCTTCGTCTTCGCTGAACGTCGCATTGCTAATCCCATGTTTGACCTCTCACTCTTTCGAACGCCCACGTTCTCTGGCGGTTTGATCGTTGCCTTCACCATGAATGGTTCGCTGTTCGCAATGTTGCTCTACCTGGTCTTGTACTTACAGGACGACCTCGGATACTCGGCACTCCAAACCGGCGCTCGACTGCTCGTCTTGAGCGCAGGCACCATGGTCTCCGCGACGGCCGCCGGACGATTGAGCAGTCATATGCCTATTCGATGGCTGATAGGACCAGGGCTCACCTTGGTGGGCGTTGGGCTCCTGCTCATGAGCGGACTTACGGGTACAACGACGTGGACCCACCTGGTGCTTGGCTTCATCCTCGCCGGCTTTGGCTCGGGCATGGTCAACCCACCACTGGCGTCGACCGCTGTTGGCGTGGTGACGCCAGAACGCTCGGGCATGGCGTCGGGCGTGAACACGACATTTCGCCAAATCGGAATCGCGGTAGGCATCGCGCTGTATGGGACCATCTTCTCGTCCGCCCTGCAAGACAAGCTCAACGGTTCGTTGGGGTTCCTGCATCTGTCGTCCGCTCACATGACCGCCATCGTGACCAATATCAAAGAGGGCTACGGGAATCGTGTGATTAACTCGTTTCCCGCCTCGGCTCGCGGCCAGGTTGTCGGAGCGTTGCGCTCCAGCTTTGCGGGTTCGTTGAACGACTTGCTGATCGTGAGCGGCATCATGGCCCTCGTCGGCGCGGTGGCGGCCTTCGTACTGATTCGCCAGAAGGATTTTGTGTCGATGTCGGAACCGGCGGGTCACGCGGGCTAAACCGGAGCCGGCCGCACTGTTGGCTGAATCCTTACGACAGGCGCGGACTGGGTCTCGCGGCGTTAAAGTCACCGGAAGTCAGGTCGTAGAAAGGTTGTCGCTATGGCGTTAGAAGGTGAGTACGAACCCAGTCCCTCGCAGTGGGTTCGTGACCAAGTCGAAGAGTACGAGAGCTCCAAGGGAGCACGCGCCAATACGTTGCGCGACACCGGTCTACCGATCGTGATCTTCACGACCCGTGGCCATCGCAGCGGCAAGATTCGAAAGACCCCGGTCATGCGCGTCGAACACGACGGAGAGTATGCACTCGTTGCCTCCAAAGGTGGCGCGCCGGACAATCCTCAGTGGTATTACAACCTGGTCGCGTATCCCGACGACGTTGCGCTCCAAGACGGACCTGAACCCTTTGACGTCGAGGTTCGCCAAATTAGTGGCGACGAGTACGCACAGTGGTGGGAGAGGGCCGTAGCGGCCTTCCCTCCGTACGCTGAATACAAAACAAAGACGTCGCGCGAGATTCCCGTGTTCGTTGCGAGTCGCACATCGAGCTGATTCGCGCTCATCCAGGAGAACTCTCCTAGGGCGGACTCTCGCGGGCCCCATGAATCGCGCAACCGCCGTGAGTACCGTAGGGGGATGCCCACGTATCGACCACGAGTTCAGCCATGAGCGTGAGCGAGCGCGTGACGGCGCTGCGCAATCAACTCGCCGAGAACGTCTACGAACTGAACGCCGGGGAGTTCATTCGTTTTCGCCCTGAGGCCAATGACGACGCGGTGGTGGGTGTCGTGCGCTCAGTGGTCGCCGAAGGTGAAGAGGGCTGCGACGTGTTTCGCCACGGGCTCGATGCCGACGAAGTTGATACGCTCCGGTTGTTTGCGATGAGGCGCACGTTGCTCGGCCGTCGTTCGTCGTCTCTCGGACCGATTTACGAAGCGATGGACGCCTTCGCATTACTGCCCGGCGAGAATGACGTGCCCTGGGACACGTGGGTGAAGGGCGCTTTCTTTGTCTCTCGAGGAATGGGCGGTGACCTCGACAGCATGGAACGGCGATTTATCGACCTTCATCCTGACTCCGCGCATCGTTGTCACGTAGCAGTGGAAGCAATGGGCCGGGTGAGCGAGCTCGCACAGTGCCATCTCGTCGAGGTCACGACCAACTACGGCGCCGGCTTCGTCGAAACACTGGTTTTTCAGGGGAAGCCCACCTTCGGTCTCTGGGGCGCGCCGCGCCAGGCCGACAACATACTGACGTATCAGCCGACGACCAACTTGGCTCAACTCTGTGCGAGCCTCGCCGACGCGCTCGATGCCTCCGGGAAAGTCACCACGGGGCCTATTGGTCAAGACCAACTGGCCGCGACGTCGTTTTCACTGACCGCGGCAGGTTCTTACCTGCCGACGCTAGGTTGCTTGAGTTTCGTGGCTCACGACGTCGCCGGTTCTGCTCTGACGGTGTTTGTGGCCGAACTACCGGTTGACACAGACGATGATCTTGATGACGACGATCATCCGGACGCGGCCGCCGCCCTGGCCGAAGCCGCGAATGAGACCGACGGACAGGCGGCCGTGGCCGACGCGTCGCGAGTGATTCTCCTCAGCCCCCAGCCGAGCTTCGACGAAGAACTCGACGTCGTGATGGACCCGCACGAGTTCGAGGACTTCGCCCGAGCGGCGCTTTTGGAGCCGACGTCGCGCTAGATCTTGGCGGGAGTTGGCTGCAGACAGTAGCCCACACCCGGTGTCGTTTGAATGAGCGTGCCGTCTTCGTCGTTGAGTTTTTGGCGAAGTCGGTGCACGTAGGCGTGCACGTACGTCGCCTCGGCGCCATAGCCCGTGCCCCAGACCGCGCCGAGAATCATCTGATGGGTACAGGTTCGCCCGGAGTAGCGCGCCAGATACGCGAGAACGTTGAACTCCTTCGACGTGAGGTCCACCTTCTCGCCGTTGAGATGCACCTCGTGGTGCACGAAATCGACGCTCAGTGAGCCGAGATCCAAGTTAGCTACCTCAGTGTCGGCCGGTTCAGCCCCCCGGTTACGCAGAACGGCGCGGATCCGGGCTTCGAGTTCGCCCATGCTGAAGGGCTTCGTGACGTAGTCATCGGCGCCGCCATTCAACGCGTCGATTTTGCGGTGATCGTCTCCGGTCGCCGAGAGGATGATGATCGGCACGTCACTCCACTGGCGGATTCGCTGGGCCACGACCAAACCGTCCATGTCGGGCAACCCGATGTCGAGAACGACAATGTCGGGCGAATGCAGGGCGGTCTGGCTGATCCCGTGTTCGCCATTCTCGGCGGTTAAGACATCGTGACCTTCGGATTCGAGGCCGAGGCGTAACGCTCTCAAGAGCGAGTGATCGTCGTCAATGACGAGTACGTGGGCCATGTCTAGGGACTCGCTTCAGCAGCGGGAAGAGAGAGAACGAATCGAGCGCCACCACCCGGGACTTCCTCGTACCAAACGTGCTCACCGTGGGCTTCGACGAAGGTCTTCGCGATCGTGAGGCCGAGACCCGCCCGCCCGCCCGTGCTCAGCTGGGTGAATCGATCGAAGATCGTCTCGCGGTCGCTCGTCGCAACGCCCGGACCTTGGTCGGCGACGTAGAGGACGACCTGGGGTCCTCGACGCTCACCTTTCACGGCTATCACACTATGGGCGGGGGCGTGGCGAGCGGCATTGTCGAGAAGGTTGACGAGTACCTGTCCCATCAAAACCCGATCGATGTCGACGTCGGGGAGAGACGCCGGTACCGAGATGTCAATGGTGTGGTCGTTCAAGGTCGAGCCCATCGCGGCGATCGACTCGGTGATGAGCTCGCTGAGCGACGTCGACGCGCGATGGAGCGTCAACACTCCCGCCTCAATGCGCGTCATGTCGAGCAAGTTCGTGACGAGGCGCGTCAAGCGATCGGACTCGATCTCGATGAGCTCGTGGAGTAGCTGACTGTCTTCAGAAGACAGCAGCTCGCCCCGGCTGGAGAGGGTCGACGA
The DNA here is from genome assembly GCA_049790955.1 of Acidimicrobiales bacterium. GTDB lineage: Bacteria > Actinomycetota > Acidimicrobiia > Acidimicrobiales > RAAP-2 > RAAP-2. Next base: position 902 of record JBAQZL010000049.1, on the reverse strand, counting down.
GGCGACCTTGATGGTTGCGAGCGGGGTGCGCAAGTCGTGCGATACGGCACCCAGTAGTCCTCGGCGAAATCGGTCTGCCTCTTCGAGGAGCTTGGATCGCAGAGCCTGCTCGCGTAACTCTGCGCGCTCGAGTGCAAGGGCGGCGTCGTTGGCGAAGGTATTGAGCAGCGCCCGGTCTGACTCGGCGATCGCGAGGCCGCGCATGGCGAGAATCCCAAGGGGGCGACCCGAGGGCGAGAGGGCTACCGTGCGCAACTCGCTGGGGCTCCCGGCTGCGGTGCCGACGCGAATGGGCATCCCCGATTGGGGGTCGAGCTGGTGGAGTTCCTCAGCCGTCAGCGGCTCGCCGGCGCTCGCAACGACGACGAGCTGGCCGTTTTCGAGTTCGAGGAGCGACACGCCCGGCACGTTGAACATCGTCTGGGCCGTGGCAACGATATTGCGAAGCAGCACCTCCACGGGCTGGTCACCTACCAAGAGCTCTGAGACCTCCGAAACGCGACGCATTGCTTCGTGACCACGGAGGGCTTCCAGGCGTGTGGCGTCGAGTCGATCGACCATGCGCGCAACCAACACCATCACCGCGACGTAGACGATCAGCGCAACCCAGTTCTGATCGGTGCCGACATTGAGAGTCTTGTAGGGCGGCACGAACGTGTAGTCGTAGATCAAAAAGCCCGCCGCGACGCTCACAACCCCGGAGCTGAATCCGCCAATGACGGCGCCCACAACAACCGGTATCACGAGTACAAGTGCGCTCGTTGAGACACTCAGGTGCGCACGAAGAGGCAACATAATGCCGCCCAGCGCCAGTGCGCTCGCGACGCCCACGCTCGAACCTAGAAGGCGCCTCTGCACTCTTTCAGTATCGCCCTAAAAGTCCCGGTGGGGGCGTTTGCGAA
>JBAQZL010000048.1:0-32282 GCA_049790955.1 Acidimicrobiales bacterium | reverse complement strand
GGCCTGACCCGTACACGCACGGTGGTGCTGGTGAGTGGAACAAACGGAAAAACGACCACCACCGCGATGATTGCGGCCGGTTGGGGACGTGACGTCGCGACAAATCAAACGGGCTCGAATATGCCTCCCGGCCACGTTGCGGCGCTCGCCGCGTCGCACAGTTCATCGGTGGTCTTGGAAGTCGACGAAGGATGGATGGCGAAGGTGGTGCCCGCGACGAAGCCCCGGGTTATTACCTTGCTGAATCTGTCGCGTGACCAACTTGATCGCGCCAACGAAGTTCGCCAAATCGCCGATAGGTGGCGAGCAACCCTCACGGCCAATGAGAATGTGACCGTCGTCGCCAATGCGAACGATCCTTTGGTCGTCTACGCCGCGGAGCTCGCGTCGAACGTGGCGTGGTGCGATGTTCCAACTCCCTGGAACACCGACGCGGTGTCGTGTCCTCGCTGCACCCTCCCTCTTCGCTTCAATGATGATTCGTGGTGGAGCGAGTGCGGCTTCTCAAAGCCGTTGAAGATTGCGACTACTCTGCGTGATGAGCTCGTGGTTCGCGGCACGCCTCTCGCGCTAGATCTTCGCTTACCCGGAGAGTTCAACGAGGCGAACGCCGCGATGGCGCTCACGGCGCTTTCCTATCTCGACGTCGATCTGCCCGACGCCCTGGCGAGAGTGAACGCCCTCGAGAGTGTGGCGGGCCGGTTCAGTCTGCGTCGGTGGCGTGGCCATCAATTGCGCCTGTTGCTCGCGAAGAATCCCGCCGGGTTCACCGCCATGTTGAAAACGTTGAAAGACGACGACGCTGACGTGTGGGTCGCCATTAATGCGCGCATCGCCGACGGAAAAGATCCTTCGTGGCTCTATGACGTGCCCTTCGAACTATTGCGGGGACATCGGGTGTACTGCTTCGGCGATCGGCGTCTCGATCTCGCGACCCGTCTTGACTACGCCGGCGTGGACTACGTGGTCGTGCGCGATGAGGCGACGTTGCCCGCGTCGAGTGACGCGATCAACGTGCTGTCGAACTACACGGCTTTTCAGGACTGGCGTGAAAAGTCCGGCCCATGCTGAGCGTCGCTCTCGTCTATCCCGAGATACTTGGTACTTACGGTGACGGCGGGAACGCTCTCGTGCTCGCCGAGCGGGCGCGACGGCGCGGCATCGATACTGAAATTCTGCGCGTGGGCATCGGCGATGAGATGCCCGATGCGGCTATTTACTTACTCGGCGGAGGAGAAGATGGGCCACAGCGTCTCGCGGCCGACCTCCTACGCGAGTCGTCGCTCGCGTCGAGAGTGCGCGACGGCAAATACGTTCTGGCCGTATGCGCCGGCCTACAGCTTCTCGGCACGAGTTTTGCCGTTGAGGGTGATGACGAATACGCGGGACTGGGCCTCGTGAAGGCGGTCACCCGACGCGGGCTGACGAGGGCAGTAGGCGAACTCTTGGTGCGAAGAGACCACGACGTCCTGGTGGGCTTCGAAAACCACGGTGGCCGCACCGAGTTAGGCGCGGGTCTTGAGCCGTTCGGCCTTGTCGAACGCGGCCGGGGTAACGACGGCGTGGTCGACGGATTTCGGACGTCCAAGATATGGGCGACGTACGCCCACGGTCCGGTGCTCGCCATGAACCCGTGGCTTGCCGACGAGGTACTTTCGACCGTTCTCGGTCACGAACTAGAAGCACTCAACACTGTTGCTGATGATCTGTACCTCGAGCGCCGTGCGGCCGTGCTTCACTCCGCAGGGTCGTCGCGGCGGCCGTAAGTCGGGTCGCCGCTCACTTCGCGACCGAGCGTCTCAACGGCCTGCTCTATACGCACCCCGAAGTGACGCATATTTTCGCCCTCTTCGCATCGCATTGGTGGGCCAAAGGCGATGATGACGTGATGTCGCTTCTCATTCGCCTCGACATAGATGGGGGCCTTGGCGTACTTCGCGGCCTTTAAGTAGCCCGACTCGTGGATATACGTCGGAATGACCGTCGCCTTGGAGCGTTCCGCGAGGTAGGCCGCTCCGCCCTTGAACTCTTGGAGGTGACCGTCCGGGGTACGACCCCCTTCGGGGTAGATGACGAGGTTCCAATCGTCTTCGACGAGTTCGAGGGCCAGTTGAGCACTGCGCCGATTCACCTTGAGTCGATCGACGGGAATGGCGTTAAAGATCAGTACCGTCTTGATGGCCTGGCGATAGTCCATAAAGAAACTGTCCATGGCGGCCGCGACGACGGTACGCCGACGCTCTTTCGCCGGTATTGCCGAGAGCAGCAGAATCGTGTCGGAGTGACTCGCGTGGTTCGCAACAAATATGTACGGCCGTTCGCCCGCGATGTTTTCGCTGCCGCGGACCTCGAGCGTTGAGAGGTAGCGGGCGTAAGGCTCCATGAAGTAGGAGTGGATGACGTGGCGTGCGAATCGCGCCGTGTAACCCCGTCCCCACTTCGTTGGAAAATCCAGTCCCAGTTTGGTCATGTTCTAGCGACGACGACGCGGAGGCTTCTTTGGCGTGTAGCGCTTGGATGCTTCGGGTGTCGCCGGCTTCTGCGGGGCTGACTTGGATGTTGACTTCGTCGGCGTGCTGTCCGATCCGGTTATTGGTTCGAGATTCGGCGAGCGACCTTCTTTTCGAGCGGTCGCCATCTCTCGCGCGACTCGGTTCGAGCCGAGCATCGTCGCCACTCCATACTTCTGCAGTCGATACGCCCGAATGATCAACCATGCGCCCATAAAGAAGAAGACCAGTCCCGAGCCCAGACCGAGCCCCAGACCGAGGAAAATCGCGAAGCACGCGACTCCGGCGCGTTTGCGGCGAATGGCAAAGTACAAAATGCACAGTGCCACGATGAAGATGAAAAAGAACTTGACTTCCCACTCGGTCCGAGTGGTCTTGACGATGTGTTCGCAAAGACTGAGCTTGAGCGTGGGGAATGCGGCCGGGCACTTTCCCGCCTTGGGCTTCGTCGTCGTGATGACCGGAAGATTTCGAGCCCATTCAATGGCTGTGACGATGGCCAAAACCAGGCCGATCGCAGCGCCGAAGAGGCTTATTCCGCGCTCTATCGGATCGAGCCCCAGGACTACCTCACGCGGTGCCAACGACTGACGGCGCGACCCGCGGTTTCTAAACGACCTTGCAGGGGTCGCGTCACTATTTTCTGGCACGTAGGAAGGTTACTGCCGATGACAAAATGACGCAGTTGACCTTGACCGGTAGCATTAGTGATCCGGGCGCTTAGCTCAGTTGGTTAGAGCGCAGCCTTCACACGGCTGAGGTCGAGGGTTCGAGTCCCCCAGCGCCCACTCGATGATTGACGATCGATTGTCGCGCCATCGAAATAGATCTTCGAATCATGACGATCGCCCCGGAGAGACCATCGAGGCCTCTGTCAACGATCATCTCTTATTTCAGAGCAAGATAAACAGCTGCGAAGTGACATCCCGCTCCCACCAGTGTCAATGCATGAAAGAGTTCGTGGGGGCCAAACGTACGAGGCCATAGTCGTGGTCGTTTGAGTCCCAGGAAGAGTGCGCCGAGGGTGTAGGCAACGCCACCACTGATAATCAACCAGAGGCACGCTGCTCCGCCGCCTCGATAGATCTGTGGCATGACCGCGACGGCGGCCCAACCCATCACCAGGTAGGGCATTGTATTCACCCAGTTGTGCGTGTCCATCGTGAGCTGGCGAATCAAAATTCCCAACACGGTTCCGGCGCCGAACACCAGCAGAACAACGAGGCGGATCACACCGTGCATCGTCAGTCCGATTATGGCCAGATACGTGCCGGTGATGGCGACAAAGATTGCGAGGTGATCTGCCCGTTGCCAGCCGCGACGGGCTTGAGGAGACCAGTTGAGTCGGTGATAGGCGGCGCTCGTGAACAACATTGAACCCACGCCGAGAACGAAGCAGAGGATCCAGGCAACTTGAGCACCCGAACGGGCGCGGAGGAACAGCGCGGTCGAACTTCCGAGGAGCACTGGCAGACCGACCGCGTGGAGCCAGCCCCGCCAGTGCGGCTTAAAGGACGGTGACTCAATCACTTCGTCCGAGGTCATTAGGGAAGGTTACTGACGCTCCACAAAATGTTCCATACATCAGCGTCGCACGCTGTTTTCGCTCGTCGTTCTCAGTGCATGATGGAACCCACAAGGAGGAGATCATGAGACAGGGTGAGAGTGATGTTCCGACTTCTGATCCGCCTTCGGACTTCGACGTGTATGAGTTCGTACTCCTGAGGCGAGCTCACGACGCACCAGAACTAGACGATGACGCGGCCGAACTGTTGCAGCGTCAACATCTCGGTTATCTCGAGACCATGAAGGCGGCCGGGTACCTGAAAGTCGCCGGGCCGTTCGACGAACAGCCTGACGACGCTTGGCGGGGACTTGCCCTTTATCAAGTCGGTTCAATCGAAGAGGTACGCCGGCTCGCCGAGGCGGATCCGGCTGTGCGGGCCGGTCGCTTGGCCGTCGAGGTCATGCATTGGTACACAAAAAAGGGCGCCGTCACTTTTCCGCTGTGAAAACTGACGAAAACGTGGCGGCAGGGGAGTTACGTGTAGCGCTCTCGGATGTCGAAATGGGCAGGACCATTGAATTGGAGTTCTTTATTTGACGGGATATAGCGAACCGGACCAATCTCGTCGACATCCAAGCGCAACTTGCGTTTCGGTGTTATACATGCGAGATGAGCGCCGCCAATGACAGTTCCGGTACGCCAGAGCGACGCGGCGGTGATCGGCGCCACGGCGACCGCCGAAAGATCGACGTCGGACCGAGCGACGGTGTCGAACGGCGCAAGGCTCAACGGCGTCAGGGTGAGCGACGTAAAAGCTAACTCGCGCTGAGTTTGAGGAGATTGTTTAATCCTTAAAGAATCTCCAAAGGAAATCTTGACCTTTCGAGATCCCGATGCGCGTAGATCGTCCGACCCGCACAGCGTCACTTTTCTTTCGAGCCTCAAAAGATATCCTTCCGGGTGGTTCACGGCACACGTCTAACCCATTGTCATCGCCAGTTACTCCAAGAACACGCGTGAGGATTCCGGGGCCGCCTAGTCGCGCAGAAGGACCGTCGTTGGCGCCGGGACCGTCCACGAGGTGAGCTCCACGCAAGAGGACCGCGCTCGCGAGACCCGTCTCTCCCGTCACGATATTCATGCACCAGTGAATCCCGTAACTCTTATAGACGTAGACGCATCCGGCCGGCCCAAACATGATCTCCGTGCGAGGCGTCGCACCTCGATACGCGTGTGACGCCGGATCGTTTGCTCCGTCGTACGCTTCGGTTTCGTCTATGCGGGCGTGGAACTCATGGTCGGGATGCTTCACGACCATGACGCATCCAATGAGTTCGAGCGCGACAACTTGAGGAGTTCGAGCGAAAAAGTCCCGTGTGAGGCGTTCGCTCATTGATCCATTGTGCCTTACCATCTCGGCTCTTTCGAGACCCGAAGCCTCGATGGTACGCTCCGCCGCGTGAGCGCGTTGGAACCTGTTGGCGCCCCTGTGGGTCGTAGGGCGTGAAGTCTCTTGGGCGGCGACGGGTCCGTTTGGGCGGTCTCCTGTCGTCCACGGTTATTGCGTCCCTTCTCGTCATTCCCGTGACTCAGTCGGGGAGCGTCGATCACGCGTCGCGCGCGGGAACAACGATCCCGGGAACGAACTGTCCGGCGTTTCCCTCTGACAACGTATGGAACACGCCGATCACCGGATTGCCGGTGAACTCTGACAGCGCGACGTGGCTAGCCGCGATGGACGCGTCGAGCAGCGATTTGCACCCTGACTATGGGCCGTCGGGGGACACTGCGGCTCCCTACGGCATTCCCTGGGAGATCGTGCCGGCGAGAACAACGTTCGCTCACGTCGCGTTTCAGTATGCGTCAGAGAGTTATCGAGGTCTATATCCACTCAGCGCGTCGACGCCCATTGAAGGCGGCTCCGACCACCACGCGCTCATGGTTGATCCGCGAAAGTCCGTATCTCTGCCAGCGTGCACGCTATTTGAGACCTGGGACACGACCTACCGTGCGGGTGGTCGCTCGACTGCGGGATCCGGCGCCGAATGGAACCTGCGCTCAAATGCCCTTCGTCCAGCGGGATTCACCTCGGCCGACGCCGCGGGCCTTCCGATTTTGCCAGGCTTGGTGAACTTCAACGAGGTCGCCTCTGGATCAATGAATCACGCCATTCGATTTACGGCGCAGTGCACACAGGAGTCGTATCTATGGCCGGCACGTCACGAAGCGGGACAGTCGAACACCGACTGCCCGCCAATGGGCGCGCGATTTCGACTCAATGCCTCATTCTCGCTTCCGGCGTCGGAGTGCAGCGCGTTCTGCCAGACAGTCATCACCACCATGAAAACGTACGGACTTATTCTCGCGGACAACGGAAGCAACTGGTACTTCCAGGGGGCGGCCGATCGGCGCTGGACATACACCGAGGTTGATCAACTCAAGCAAATTCCCGCCAACGAGTTCGTGGCGGTCGACGAGTCCTGTCTGATGGTGAATCCCAATTCAGGCCAAGCCGTCCAGCCCGGTACTACTTCGTACGCGCAAAAGTGTTGAGTGGGGACATTGCACAACTGACGTAACGGACTACGTCGCAGGTCCCGTTCCGGCGGCGTTGCACGCGCGCGGGTCCCACGGTTGCAGTGGCTGATCGACGGCACTCGGGGCAGTGAAGTCGGGGTTGCCGCGCATGCCCGGTGGTTCGGCTGCAGTCGTCGTCGTGGTGGGACCTGTCGTGGTCGTTGTCTTCGACGTACTCGCGTGAGTCGCCTTCGTAGTGGTCGTCGTCGAGGCGGTCGGAATCACCGTGACGCTGGTACCGGTTTGCACGGTGACAGTTGCTCCCGGGGTGACGGCATGTGGGTCGTAGCCGAGGATGGCCGGTCCGGCCAGTTGGTCGAGAACTGATTCGGCGGCGGCGAGATCGGGACTCGTCCAGTCGCTATTCGCGGGAGGTGGTGGCCCGCCGTACCAGACGATTGTTTCGCTCACCGGTCCATCAGGCGTCACGTCACCGGTCGAGAGTACGTCGAAGCCCTTCGAGCGCAGCGGGTTGGCAATGAGTGCCGCCTGATTGGTGACGCCGGTGCCATTTTCCACCGTGAGTTTCACACTGGAGGGGGAGGGAAGCGCTTGGCCCGTGAAGGAGTCCATACCGGACTTCACGTCGAAGATGGTGTCGATGGCCTTCACACCATTCGGTTCAATGGGAAAGACGACATCCCCGTAGTAGTAGCCCTGATACAACAGCGAGCCAGTTTGGACGTCCGAGACGGGATAGGTGTACTGCGGAACGTTCGCAATGCTGGTGTGCGCGAAGGTCTCAGCCAGACTTACCATCTTGGATTCACCGAATCCACTGTCGACGGTGAGACTCGGGAGAACTGCCGTCATAATGCTCTGATCGGTAATCGGATTACTCAGTCCGCGTGTGGCAACTTTGGCGGAGAGAACCCGAAGAAACTCGTGAGTGCGACGGATGCGCGCCAAATCCGACAGGGCTTCATAGGTCCACGTATGGGGATCGTGATTAGAAGGAGTCGGCTGGATCTGGAGGTGTCGCGCGCGGACCAACTGCAAGGCGTGAAATCCGTCTAAGTCGTAACAACCCGGGTGCTCGATATTGAGGTCTGATTCTGCGTCATAGATAGGAATCGGGAAGTACATCTTCACTCCGCCGAGCGCGTTCACGACGTTGGCGAAGGTGTCGAAGTTCAGCTCAACGTAGTTGTTGATTGGAATAGCGAAATCCTCTTCAATCGCCGTAATGAGCTGGCTCGGGCCCTCATAGAGCGCGGCGTCGATCTTGTTTGCTCCAATGATGCGCGCGTTCGGCACGAACGTGTCGCGGGGAATCGACAGCAACGACACCGAGTGCGTCGCCGGGTCGAGGTGCAAAATCATGTCGATGTCGCTGTTAACTCCGGTGACTCCCTCCGCGCAAGTTCCGTAGGCGGCGTTTTGCTGCTTGAGACCGCATCGCGTGGTGGAACCGATCAGCAAGATGTTCTCTGATGCGGCGGACGACTTTTGGAGGGTCTTCACGTTGACTTTGTGGACCAGTGAACCGAGATAGAAGTAGTCCGCGGCGACGCCGCCGACGATCAACACGATGACGACACCTACGGCAATGAGGGAGCGGCGCAACCACCTTCGTCGCCCTTTCGGACGATGGCGTGCGGCCTTCGCGTGGCGTTGATTTACGGCTTCGCCCATGGCGAGCAGTCGATCGTGATTGGCAATCTTTTGCGCTGATGTTTCGCCACGACCGGAATTACTGTCGCTGGGCACCGAACAACTCTACTTGGGCGACTCTGCGACACTCGTTATCAAAGCGCCGCCTTAGCCGTTTCTTTACAAAGACCGCTGATCGCAGCGACTGCGCGAGTGAGCGTCTAGCGACGTCGGATCCACCACACGCTAAAGACGGCGAGAAGGAGAGAAAGAACGATGTAGGCAGCCAACTCGTCCCACTGGAACGACCAATACCGACTAACCGGCTGGTACGTCAGGTAGTTGGTCAGGTGAAACGAACTGACGCACTTGGAGAGTGCTTCTTGGACGGCTTTGGGCGGACCCGAGTTTCCACCGCGATGTATGACGTTTGGGATCTTGTTGGGGCAGACGCCCGCTCCGACAAAAGTGGTTGACCCGTTCGCGTTGGTTGAAAAGCCGAATCCGCTGTTGAGCCGCGGGAAAACTTTCCCCGCCGCGTTTTCAACCTTGTCGGAGAGAGTCCAGTCGGCGGGGTTCAGTCCTTGCTGCGGAGAGATGCTGCCGCCCTTTGCGATGGGAAGCTCGAGCTTTGTCACCGCCGATAAGGCCTTGGCAAAGTGAGGGCGGATGAACTCGTTGAAGCACACTCGTACCGCAGCGAAACCAAGAATCGTGAGAGCCATGCTCGGGATGGTTCGACGCACCACCGCTCCGATGGCGACACCCAGAGCGAAGGCGAAGAGAGCGTAGCCAATGGGAGCGATGTCGCGCGTGTCAAAGACACTGAACGGTGTGTCACGCACGCGATCAAGTGGACTCGACCACCACGTGGCCATCAGGGTGAAAAGTCCAGCCGTGACGACACTCGCCAGTCCGCCGACGAGGAGCTTGGCGCGGAGCCATTGCGCGCGAGAGGCGCTCTGGGTCCAGGCCAGTCGGTACGTGCCGCTATCGAATTCGCGCGCGACGACCGGCGCGCCCCAGAAGATGCCGATGAGTGCCGCGAGAATCACACTCTCGGTCAGAAGGTTCTGGAGGAACGGATACGCCGAAAGAAAACTCTCGGTGGAGCCGTTGCAGTCGCCTCGAGCTCGGCATCCGACGATCGTCGTGTTATAGGTGTGCACCAGATGTGGGCCGGTCACGAGAAAGGCAATCCCCAGAGCCAGGAGCAACGCAAAAGCGATCAGTGCCTGAACTCGGAATTGGCGCCATGCGAACCAGATCATGCGGGCTCCTCATTGACGCGAGGTCCTCGCTCGGCGCGGCCCTGACCCATGTAGGCGAGGACCAGATCTTCCAGACCAACCGCCTCGACCGTCCAGAGCGGATCGACGATGGGGCCGTCGGAACGAACGAGCAACGTGCTTTGGCGCTCCGTGTGGCTCGATTCGATGACGACCTGGCTCTCGGGGAGTGCCGCGTCGCGCGGGCCAATGAGTCGATGGTGAGTGGCGAGGAGATCTTCAACCTCGCCGGCCACTTGGACCCGCGAGGCGACCAGGACGACGAGATAGTCGCACACTCGCTCGATGTCGGCGACGAGATGAGACGACAGCAATACGCTCACGTCATGATCGGCAACCGTCTCCATCAAGATCTGGAGAAACTCACGTCGCGCGAGAGGATCGAGACTAGCGACGGGCTCGTCGAGCAGGAGAAAGTCTGGTCGCTTGGCAATGGCGAGCGTGAGGGCGAGTTGCGCGCGCTGACCTCCAGACAGCTTTCCCGCGCGTTGACCGAGGTCGAGCCCGAGTTGCTCAATTCGACGACGCGCGAGTTCGTTGTCCCACTTCGGATTGACGTGCTGTCCATAGCGAAGATGGTCGCGAACACTGAAGCCTGAGTACACGGGCGTATCTTGAGCGACAAAACCCACGCGCTCAAGCTGCGTTGACGACGAGGCCGGTGAGGCGTCGAAGACACGAACGGACCCTGACGTCGGCGAGAGCACGCCCGAGGCAATATTGAGGAGCGTTGACTTGCCCGATCCGTTAGGGCCGACGAGCCCCACAACGTGTCCTCGGGGAATGTTGATCGTGCACTTACTGAGCGCGGTCTTACCGCGATAGCGCTTTGTTAGATCCTCGGTTTCTAGAACGGAGCTCACCTCACTACCGTCCCCGAGGTGGACCGAAAGCATTCGCGCACGAGCGCCTCGATGCTCTCATCGTCGAGACCCGCGTGGCGGGCTGACTCCATCCACTTCAGTAGGTCGTGGCGAAGGGGCGCCAGCGCGGAAATCGATTCGACGATGGATTTCGCCACGAACGTACCGACACCCACGCGCGCCGCCACGAGGCCCTCGTGCTCGAGCTCGCGGTAGGCCTTGGAAACGGTATTGGGGTTGATCGCGAGCCGAGCGACCACCTCTTTCACGGTCGGGAGCTGATCTCCTTGCTCGAGAAGCCCCAGTTTCAGTGCTCGTCGGACCTGTTGGCTGATTTGAAGATAGGGGGGCACGCCCGAATGGGTGTCGATGTAAAACTCAATCATGATACCTCTAGTTCACTAGATGACTAGTGAACCGTATCACTCGAGTATGGCTACGTCAACTACTCACTGGGTCGCGACGTAGCGCTGCACCGACTCGACGTGCAAGAAACGAGGTCCCGCTTTCGCGCAGGCCACGAAGGGGAAGGGTACGACGGTCGACTCTTTTTGACCGGGCGGGTAGACGCGCAGTCCGGCGGCGGTGATCGGCGCGCAGACCGACTGCGGAAAGTTCTCGGCGACGGTGATCTGCAAGATGACCGTCGCGGTGTTTCGTGACGTTGAGTTTTCGAAGCCCTGCGCCGTGCGAGCGCTAGTAAGAGTGACGCGGCTGCTGGCGTGCTCGGCATTGAACGCTGCCGCACTGCCAAGTTGTATGCCAGCCTGCGTCACGGCCGACACGCCGGGGTAGCCGAACAGCGTGCAGGAGTGCGCGGAAAGATTGGTGAGATTAAGGCTGTAATAGGAACTACCGGCGGCGCCGTTGCCGGACGTGTTGAGCCAGACATCGAGCTGAGCCGTGGTGCATGAAGGAGCAGCAGCTGCGGACGAAGGGGTGGGTCGCGCGGCGACACTCCACACGAAAAGTCCTGTGACGAGGACTAATACAGCTGCGATGGCCGTTAGCTTCGTTGTGAACTTTCCTTTAAGGAGAAAAGTGTGATGTTGCATCACGCACCTCCCGTGCATTCGCGAGGTTGTAAATGCAACGCTGCATTGGCTCTTTCGCTGCACTAATCGTAGGTGCGTTATTGGCGCAGTTTCTCCGCTTTAAAGAGATGTCACGTAGTTGTAAAGAAATTGCGAACGCTTTGCGCAAACCATTCGGCGGATGGTTTTTTCGTTCGTGCAAAGGTGATTCGATCGACCGCGACGATGCCGAACTTGGGTCGATAGCCGAGGGACCATTCGAAGTTATCGAGTAGCGACCACTGGAAGTAGCCCCGAACGTCGTACCCCTCACCGATCAACCGGTGCAGTCCCTGCAGCGCTTCGTCGAGGTAGCGAATGCGTTGCGCGTCGTCGGCCGTACCAATGCCGTTCTCGGTGACGATGATCGGAAGTGTGCTCATGGTCGACGCACGCGCGACGGTGTACTCGACGCATTGGGGCCAAAAGAGATACCCCATATCGGTCACTTCGCCGTCGGGATGAGCCACGACGCCATCTGGGCCAAGAATGAGTTTCGTATAGCACTGCACGCCGACGTAATCGTCGCCCTCACGCGAGAGGAGATACTTGTCTTCCATCTCGGCGCGGAAACTTTCGAGTCGCTCTTCGTATCCTGGGACAGACTCGTACTCCTGCATGGAGAGGGGGAGTCCGATAGGAAACGTTCCCGGACCTTCTCGAAGAGCGTCGCGCATGGCGACGTGACAACTGCGCATGGTTTCATTGACCTGGACAAAGCGTTCCCAGCTTGTTACTTGCGGCGGGAAGTTACCCCTGAGATAGCCCATGATCGCCACGATGTTTGGTTCGTTGATCGTGCATGCAATGCCGATCAGATCGCCCAGCGCCTCGCCCACGACTTGCGCATAGTTGCCCATCAAGTTCACGATGTCGGGGCTCTCGAAACCTCCCTGATCCGCGACCCACAGAGGCAGGGTGAAGTGGTGCAGCGTGACGACGGGTAGAACGCGACGCTCGTGGCACGCTTCGAGGACGCGCCGATAGTGCGCGAGGGCGTCTGAAGAGACAACTCCCGGTTCGGGTTCGATGCGAGCCCACTCCACCGAGAGGCGAAAGGCGTTGAGACCGAGGGAAGTGAGGATGTCAAGGTCCTCTTCGTAGCGGTTCCACGAGTCGCACGCGTCGTCGCACGTTTCGACTGCGGTCGTGCCCGGCGTTCGTTCGTATCGCCACCAGTCGGTGTTCGTGTTGCCGCCCTCGATTTGATACGCCGATGTCGCTGTGCCCCACAAAAACTCCGATGGAAAATGAACCTGTCGTGACGTCATGCCCCCAAATTAGGACGGATCGCGTTCATACATTGATTTTTCGACCAGTAGCGTTGCTGTCAACTATGCGGGTTACGAGGTGCGTCAGTCGGTCGACCGACGCAAGGGCTCGTCTCAGGGAGTGTCTCAATGATTAGCGGATCTCAACTCGCCACGTTTCTCGTGGCGTCGCTGATCATCATCATCGTGCCCGGTCCGAGTGTTCTATTTACGTTGGCTCGCGGTGTCGCGTGGGGTCGGGCCGTCGCAGTATTCACGGTGCTCGGCAACAGCCTGGGTACATTGACGCTGTCGGTGATCGTGGCCCTCGGCCTCGGACCTCTTCTTGAGCATTCCAAGGCCTTCACCGTCGTTCTCGAACTGGTCGGTGGTGCGTATCTCCTATGGCTCGGCCTCGAAGCGCTGCGTCATCGTCACGAACACGCCCGCGCCATGACCGAACGCGAAGCGCAACGGCCGAGCAATATCCATATTGTTCGACAGGGGTACGTTGTTGGAATATTGAACCCCAAGTCGCTTGTCTTCTTTGCCGCCGTGTTCCCTCACTTTGTCAATCGTGGCCATGGAGACAACGTCACGCTGCAGCTCTTGCTGTTCGGAGTCATGTTCAGCATCCTGGCGTTTTGCAGCGACTCGACGTGGGGGATCATCGCGGGCACGGCGCGCGAGTGGCTCTCGGGTTCGCCGACGCGGCTCGTGGTGTTGCGCAGTGTGGGCGCGTGCGTGATGATGACGCTCGGCACCATCATTATCGTGAGTGCTCTGCTGTCCTGAGCTCTTCGCGTTCTGAAAGTGCTGAGGCCGCATGATCGTCGGTGCGGCATCGCTTCCTACACTGCCTAGGGCGAAAGGGACTCAATGAGCATGCGTGGAGGTGGTGGCGGCGGTCGAATGGGACTGCGTTCGCTCTCGCGCGATCGCAAGATTCTCGAACACCAGATCAAAAAGGGGACGCTACCTCGCATTTTGAAGTTCGCTCGCCATTACCGTTCCGCCCTGATCTTCTTTTTGACCGTTGTCGTGTTCGACGCCATTATTTCGTCCGTTTCACCGCTGATACTCCGCGAAATCATTGACGTTGGTATCTATGAACATCACGCGCATCTTGTGGTGGAACTCGCGATCGTGACAGCCGTTCTCGCAATCGGCGACGCCGGTCTGCAGATGATCGAGCGAAGGATCTCCGCCATCATTGGGGAAGGTCTGATCTACGACCTACGCGTTGAAGTCTTCCGCCACATCCAAGAGATGCCGATTGCCTTCTTTTCGCGAACTCAAACTGGCGCGTTGATCAGCCGGCTGAACAACGATGTCGTCGGAGCGCAGCAGGCCTTCACCGACCTCTTTTCGAACGTCGTCGGCAACGTGATCCTCGTGGGCATCATTCTCGTCGTCATGTTCATACTGAGTTGGCCCATTACCCTCGTCGCGCTGATCCTGGTGCCGGTCTTTCTCATCCCCGCGCGGACGGTCGGCCGTCGCTTAGGAACGTTGTTCCAGCGGGGCATGGAGCTGAACGCCGAGATGAATATGGTCATGTCCGAACGCTTCAACGTGGCAGGCGCGATGCTCGTCAAGCTCTTCGGCCGCCCCAACGAGGAGCGTGAGAACTTCGATGACCGAGCCCGTCAAGTTCGTGACATTGGAATTCATCAGGCCACCTACCAACGTTTCTTCTTCATCTCCCTTACGTTGACCGCTTCCCTGGCGACGGCCTTCGCCTACGGATTTGGCGGAGTCGAGGCCGTGCACGGCGTGTTGGCGGTGGGAACGGTGGTTGCACTGACGGCGTATCTGGGTCGTCTCTATGGGCCGCTGACGCAGTTGTCGAGCCTCAACATCGACTACATGTCGGCGATGGTCAGCTTCGAGCGCCTCTTCGAAGTCCTCGATCTGGAACCCATGATTAAAGAGAGTCCGAACCCTCAGACGATTCCCGCCGGTCCGGCGGATCTTCGCTTCAACCACGTCGAGTTCTCGTATCCCGGCGCGCAAGACGTGTCCCTGGCGTCGCTCGAAGCCGTGGCGCGTCTTGACGACACGCCACGTACCTCGGTTCTTCATGACGTGAACTTCGAAGTGAAGCCAGGAACGATGACCGCCCTCGTTGGTCCGAGCGGCGCCGGCAAGACCACGATCTCCATGCTCGTCTCTCGCCTCTACGACGTCGATGGCGGATCGGTGACGATCAATGGCGTGGACATTCGTAATGCATCTACGGCGTCACTGAACGCAACAGTCGGAGTGGTGACGCAGGATGCCCATCTCTTTCACGACACGCTGCGTGCGAACCTCGTCTTCGCCAAACCCAACGCCACCGATGACGAGATCGCGAAGGCGCTCGCGTCCGCCCAGATCGCCGATCTTGTCGCCTCGTTGCCATTGGGCTTGGCCACGGTGGTGGGGGAGCGCGGATATCGACTCTCGGGTGGAGAGAAGCAACGTGTGGCGCTGGCGCGACTCTTGTTGAAGGCGCCGCATCTCGTGGTGCTCGACGAAGCGACCGCGCACTTAGACGCCGAGAGTGAAGCGGCAGTGCAGCGAGCACTCGACGAGACGATGAGTCAGCGCACGTCGCTCGTGATCGCGCATCGCCTCTCGACCATTCGAAACGCCACGCAAATACTTGTGGTCGATGGAGGGCGAATCGTCGAGCGCGGCACTCATAAGGAACTACACGCTCAGTCTGGTCTCTACCGCGATCTGTACGAAACGCAGTTCAAGGGTCAAGAGGACTAGCCCATCGCGTGCGCGCCGCCGTCGACGTGGATGATCGAGGCGGTGGTGGCGCGAAGTAACGGCGAGAGTAGCGCTACGGCCGTATCGGCGACGGCGCTGGCATCGTGCACGTCCCAGCCGAGAGGCGCGCGTTCGGCCCACGTGTCTTCGAACAGTGAAAAACCGGGAATGGACTTTGCGGCCATCGTGCGAACGGGTCCGGCGGCCAACATATTCACTCGAATATGGTCGACGCCAACTTCGCGGGCCAAGTAGCGACCGAGCGACTCCAGTCCGGCTTTCATGACGCCCATCCAGTCGTACATGGGATAGGCCCTCGAGCCGTCAAAGTCCAGCGCCACCACGGACGCTCCGCCGTGAGCGTCGCTCTTTTGCAGTAGCGAGCGAAAGGCGCCGACCAGCGCGGCCAGGGAATAGGTCGACGCGTGCATGGCGGTCGACACGTCTTCGAAGGGGGCCGCGAACATACCCGAACCGAGACAACTGGGTGGCGCGTAGCCAATGGCGTGGACGAGTCCGTCGAGGCGTCCAAAGCGCGAGGTCACCTCATCGACAGCGGAAGCAATCTGCTCGGGACTCATGACGTCGAGTTCAATGATCTCGCCGACGTCGCCGAGCTTCTTCGCCGTGCGACGCGTGATCGACATTCCGCGGCCGAATCCCGACAGAGCGACGGTGGCCCCCTCTTCGAGTGCGCGCTTGGCAATGCCGAAGGCCAACGAGTCGTCGGTCAAGACGCCGGTGACCAGGATACGGTGATCGCTCAGGAGTGCCATGTTGTTAGCGTACTTCTAGGTTTTGCGAACAAGGGGCGACGATGACGACAGTGGGAGTGTTAGGTGGCACGGGTCCGGCCGGACGAGGAGTGGCGCTACGACTCGCCAGCGCCGGCTTCGACGTGGTGCTCGGCTCACGCGACGAAACTCGCGCTGGTGTGACGGCGTCGGCACTTTTGCCGCGTGGCGGCGGCGTCATTCGTGGCGGCACCAACGAGGTCGCGGCGGACTGCGAGATCATTGTTGTGGCGACCCCGTGGGACTCCGCGGTCGCGACCGTGAAGACGCTCCGCGACGCGTTGCGAGGCAAGGTTGTCATTTCGATGGTGAACGCCCTCGTTCGCGAAGGAAAAGAGCTCGTCCCGCTCTATCCTCCGCGCGGATCGATGGCCGCGCAGTTGGCCTTCGCCTTGCCCGAGAGCAGTGTCGTCGGCGCCTTTCACCATTTGCCGGCCAGTGAAATGGAAGACCTTGACAGTGGGCTCGACGCCGACGTGGTGATTTTCTCCGACAGCGCGGCCGCGCGAACTCTGGTCACAGAAATGGTGAACGAGATGCCCGGGCTGCGAGGCGTCGAAGCGGGCTCGATGTCACTGGCGAGCGCGATTGAAGCATTCACGGCCGTGTGCATTTCGATCAACATTCGTCACAAGGCTCACAGTTATTTGAAACTCGCCGGGTTTCCTGAGTGATGCAGCTCTACGACAGCGCACGACGGGGCGTGTTCCCGCTGGACGTTGGTCCCGTCGCGAATCTGTACAGCTGTGGGATAACTCCTTATGACTCAGCGCATCTCGGTCACGCCTTTGTCTACCTCGCCTTTGACGTCCTCAGTCGTCGACTCATCGACGCGGGGCTCGAGGCGCGCCTCGTGCGCAACGTCACTGACGTCGACGACGACATCTTGCGCAAGGCCCGCGAGCTCGGCGTTAACTATCTCGATCTCGCCGCCCAAGAGATGGTCACGTTCGAGCGCGACATGAAACTCATCAATCTGCTGCCGGTGTACTCCGAGCCGCGAGCAACGAGCGCGATTCCCGAAATCCTGACATTGATCGGTGAGACCTTCGACCGCGGTGTTGCCTACGAGGTCGAAGGCAACGTCTACTTCGAAGTGGCGAAGTTCCCTCGATTCGGCCAGGTCAGCCACGAGGGCCGTGACGCCATGCTCGCGCTCGCCAAGGAGCACGGCGGTCGGCCCGATGATCCGAACAAACGTGATCCTCTCGACTTCGTGCTGTGGCAACCCTCACTCGAAGACGAGCCGGGGTGGGAGTCGCGCTGGGGGCCGGGTCGACCGGGTTGGCACATTGAGTGCTCGGCTTTGGCGCTTCGAGAACTCGGTGTCACGCTCGACGTGCACGGTGGAGGTCGCGACCTCGCGTTTCCTCACCACGAGTGCGAAGCGGCCCAGAGCGAGACCGTGACGGGCGAACCTTTCGTCAAGCACTGGATGCACGTGGGCCTCGTGGGACTTGAGGGAGTGAAGATGAGCAAGTCCCTCGGGAACCTCGTGTTCGTTCACGAGCTCGCGAGTCGCTCCGAACCGGCGGCCGTCCGACTCTCTCTCCTCGATCAGTTCTACCGCGACGATTGGGAGTGGCGCGAGGAGTTGCTGTCACGAGCCCAGTCGCGGCTCGCGACGTGGCGATCGTCGTTAACGGGGCGCTCCTCCAGCGTGCTCGACGACGTGCGCGCGGCCCTCGACGATGACCTCGATACTCCCGCGGCCCTGCGCGCGATTGACGCGGCCGCCCACGCCGGCTCGAACGTCACCTCGGCCGCGGCACTGCTCGGCGTTACGCTGTAAGCGGCGAAAGGTAACGATGTCCGAGATCAAAGTTGAGCTTCCCGACGGCAGTCCGCGAACCCTCGAAGAGGGATCGACGGCGCTCGACTTGGCCCGATCGATCGGCCCACGCCTGGCGAAAGACGCCATCGCGGCCACGGTGAACGGGAACCTCACTGACCTCAACACGCCGCTTTCGAACGGCGATCAGGTGTCGATCGTGACTCCCGCGAGCGATGACGGGCGAGAGGTTCTTCGCCACTCGAGTGCGCACGTTCTGGCCCAAGCCGTCACCCGCCTCTGGCCCGGAGCGCACTACGCGATTGGTCCGGCCATTCGCGACGGTTTCTATTACGACTTCGAACTCCCTGGTGGCGCTCACTTTAGCGACGACGATCTGGTGCGCGTGGACGCCGAAATGCGCGCCATCATCGCGGAAGACCAGCCCTTCACGCGCCAGGTGTACTCCATCGACGAGGGTCTGGACTTGTTCCGCGACCAGCCCTTCAAGGTCGAGATCATTGAGGCGGTAGCCCGCGGAAACGAAGAGGATCTGGCCGAGACGGGCGGCGACGCCGTGGTGTCGACGTACTCGAATACCCCTTCGTTTGTGGACCTCTGCCGTGGTCCTCACGTGCCGTCGACCGCCCGACTGGGCCACTTCCAGTTGACGCGCGTCGCCGGGGCCTACTGGCGAGGCCTCGAGACGAATCCTCAGTTGCAGCGCATCTACGGAACGGCCTGGGAATCCAAGGACGCGCTGGCCGCGCACCTTCATCATCTCGAAGAGGCGGAGCAGCGCGATCATCGAAAGCTCGGCGCCGAGCTCGACCTGTTTTCGTTCCCGAGCGAAATTGGTCCCGGCCTCGCGGTCTTTCACCCCCGCGGAGGCATCATCCGCCGCGTGATGGAAGAGTATTCGCGTCAGCGTCACGAGGTGTCGGGCTACGAATTTGTCTACACCCCGCACATCACCAAGTCGGACCTCTTCGAAACGTCCGGTCACCTCACCTGGTTCGCCGAGGGAATGTATCCGCCGATGACCCTCGACGAGGGTCAGGAGTACTACCTCAAGCCGATGAACTGCCCGTTTCACATGACCATCTTCAAAGCGCGACAACGCAGTTATCGCGAACTGCCACTGCGCATGTTCGAGTTCGGCTCGGTGTATCGCTACGAGAAGTCCGGTGTGGTGCAGGGACTGACGCGCGTGCGCGGACTCACGATGGACGATGCGCACATCTTCTGCACGCGCGACCAGATGACGACAGAGCTCACGCGCACGCTCAACTTTGTGCTTGACCTGCTGCGTGATTTTGGTCTCAACGACTTCTACTTGGAACTCTCGACGAGACCTCCCGGCAAAGCAGTCGGCACGGACGAAGAGTGGGCCGAAGCAGAAGCCATCCTCGCGGCCGTGTGTCAAGGCGCGGGTCTTGAGTTTGTGATGGATCCGGGCGGCGGCGCTTTCTATGGTCCGAAGATCTCAGTTCAGGCGCGTGACGCCATCGGTCGCACCCACCAGATATCGACCGTGCAGCTGGACTTTCAGACCCCCAGCAACTTCGACGCGACCTACGTCGCAGCCGACAACACCCGCCAGCGCCCCATCATGATCCACCGTGCGCTCTTCGGTTCGGTCGAACGATTCATGGCCATATTGATCGAGCACTACGCCGGCAACCTTCCGACCTGGCTGTGTCCCGAACAGGTGCGCGTGCTCGGCGTACGCAACGACCACGACGACTACGCCTACGAAGTCGCGGCGTTGCTACGAGAGCGCGGACTGAGAACTCACGTCGAGGACGCGACCGAGCCCCTCGGGTCGCGCATTCGAAAGGCCAAGCTCGAGAAGATTCCCTACGTCGTGGTGGTCGGTGACGAGGACGTTGCTGCCGGAACTCTGGGCATCAATGCGCGTGGCACGAATGATCCCGAACGCGGCGTGAGCGTCGGCGAGTTTGCCAGTCGTCTCGTCGATGAGGTCGCGCGTCACGCGTCGCCCGAGGCGCCGTAGTGGCCCTTGAGAGGTTCTCCGCGGCGTGGCGCGAGAGTTATGTGTCGGGCGCGTTCGCGGGTGAGCACGATCGCGATGACTCCGAGTGTGTGTTCTGCCAACTCGGCACCGAGCCCGTCGACGAGTCGACCGGCGTCTTGTTGCGCAGTGAGTTCGCGTTTCTCGTCTTGAACGCGTTTCCCTACGGCTCGGGACACTTGTTGGTGGTGCCGTATCGCCACGTGGCGTCACTCGAAGAGTTGAGCGACGATGAGTACGCCGACTACACGGAGGTGCTCCGACGAGCAGTCACCGCACTGAACGCGACCTACCAACCCGACGGCATGAATGTCGGCATGAATCTGGGCACGGCGGCGGGAGCGGGAATTCCGCGTCACTTGCACGCTCACGCGCTGCCGCGCTGGAATGGCGACACCAATTTCATGACGACAATCGGTGAAACGAGGGTGCTGTCAGAGTCACTGGTTTCTACGTGGCACAAGGTCTTTGACCACCTTTAATCCAGGGCTTACCGGGCAGTACCGGTAGACTCACGCCATGAGCCAAGAGGGTCGATGTTCGACGGCAAATTTCGCCAGTCGGTAGACGCGAGCATGGCGCCCGTGGGGCGCTGGCTCGTACGAATTGGCTTTTCGGCCGACGTTCTTACTGGCTCGGGACTCGTTTTCGCCTGCGCCACCGCGTGGGCCATCGCCGTGGGATACCACTGGTTGGCCATCATCTTGCTGACTCTTACCGGTGCGCATGACATGCTCGACGGGGCCGTCGCGAAAGCATCGCAGCGCGCGAGCCAGCGCGGCAACTTTTTTGACTCGGTGACGGACCGCGTCGCGGACGCGGTGATAATGGGCGGCGTGGCGTACTACCTTACGACCCACCACCACGGTCAGCTGGTCTTGCTGCCCTTTGGCATTTTGACCACGACATTCCTCATCTCCTACCAGCGTTCCAAGGCGGAGAGTCTCGGTCTCGCGGCCAAGGGCGGTCTGATGGAACGCGCCGAACGCATGATCTTGCTCGGAGTCGGTCTTCTCGCGACCGCCATATTTATTCCGGTCCTTTGGATCATGCTCGGTCTGACAGCCATGACGGCGGCTGGCCGTTTCTGGCGCGTCTGGCAAGTGGCGGCCCGACCGGCGCCCTCGACCACGTCCACGCTGCGCGCTCGCCAGCACAGTCGGCGTCTTCGCCGCGGACTTAGTCGCGCCTCGCGCCACTAGACGTGGCCACCGCGGCGCGCGTTGCGGCCTTCAAAGCACTCGGCGCGTGTATGGAGGCCCTGCCCCTGCGCGTGGACCTCGCCATCGCCGAGACCATCGCCCAGACGATGGGACGCCGTAACCCTTCAGCGCGCGCCAACTTGAGCAACAATCTGCGCCACGTACTGACTACGCCCGATGTGACCGTCGCCGATGCTCTGTTGGAGGAGTTCGTCGATCGGGGCTTTCGCGGTTACGGGCACTACTGGGCCGAAGGCGCGAAGCTTCCGGCCATGAAGAAGTCATCCATCACGGAGCGATTCGTCATCGCGGAAGGTCTCGAGCATCTTCAGGCGGCCAAGGCGCGCGGGCAGGGAATCATCGTTGCGTTACCGCACATTGGCTCATGGGAGTGGGGTGGATCGTTTCTCGACTCAATCGGTCTCACGATGACCGCCGTCGCCGAGGAACTCGATCCGCCCGAGCTCTTCACCTGGTTCAAAGAGAAGCGTGAGTCGATCGGTATTCGTATCGAACCGCTCAACGACCACGCGGGGACTGTGTTGTTGTCGACGCTGCGCAGCGGCGGTGTAGTCGGTCTCCTCTGCGATCGCGATCTTCAAGAAAATGGCCTTGAGGTGGATTTCTTCTCCGAGCGCGTCACGATGCCGGCAGGACCGGCCACGCTCGCATTGCGGACAGGAGCGACGCTCGTCGCGGCGGCCTGTTACACGGGTCCCGGTCGTGACCACTTCGCCGTGGTGACGCCACCCATCGACACGACACGAACCGCGCGTTTGCGCGAGGACGTCTTGCGCGTTACGCAAAGCGTCACGCGCGAACTCGAGAATCTGATTCGCCGCGCGCCAGAGCAGTGGCACGTCCTGCAACCTCGCTTCGCCTCGTGAGCGCTCGTCGCGTTGCTCTCGTGTCGCCCTACGCGCTGAGCGTGTTCGGCGGGGTGCAAGAACAGGTTCTTGCGATGAGTCGTGTCTTGAGTGCGCGCGGTGACGACGTTCTCGTCGTCGTGCCCGACGCCCATGACGATAATCGGTACGACACTCCCGCGAACGTGGTGCGCCTCGGGTTGCGCGTGTCGCTGCCGGCGAATGGATCGCGCGCTCCGCTGACCTTGTCGCCACTGGCGTCGCAGCGTGCCAGCGAGGCTATTTCCGGTTTTCAGCCTGACGTCGTGCACTTTCACGAACCGTTTGCGCCGCTGCTTGGGTGGGCGAGCCTCTGGGCTCACAAGTTTCCGACGCTCGGTACGTTTCATCGCAGTGGTGGCGGTCCCGCTCTCACCTACGGGGCTCCACTTATTCGCACCTTGGCTCGACGTCTCAATGTCAGTGTCGCCGTCAGCCCTGCCGCGGCCGCGACGATTGAGCGCGCGACGGGCGTGGCCAGTGACGTTCTCTTCAATGGCTTTGAAACCGATCGATTCGTGACGTCCGCGCGGGAGCGATCGGTGGAAGTCGTGTTGTTTTACATTGGCCGACTCGAAGATCGAAAGGGTGTTGCGACCCTCATCGAAGCGACACGCGAACATAATGCTCGCGCGACCAAGCCGTGGCGCCTCGTGATCGCGGGCGACGGACCCGACCGAGCCCGACTCGAGGCTCTCGCCGCGCACGACCCGCGGGTCGTCTTTCTCGGACGTGTGTCGGACGCGCAAAAGCGGTCCTGGCTACGCCGCGTTCACGTCCTGGTGGCGCCGTCAACGCACGGTGAGAGCTTCGGTCTCGTTCTGCTCGAGGGTATGGCCAGCGAAACACTGGTGGTGGCGAGCGACATCAACGGGTATCGCGAGGCGGCCGGCGGTCACGCGACTCTCTTTCACCCTGGCGACGCACGTTCACTCGAAGTTGCCATCGAATCGGCGCTGCGCGACGAGAGCGAAGAACGCACTGTTGGCGCGCGTGCGTACGCCGAGAACTGGTCGATGTCGAAGTTGGTCGACGAATACGAGACGCGCTACGAACTCGCGCGTCAGCGTTTTGGGCACCCAGTAGCCTGAAGAGGTGGCCACCAAGCAACGATCGCGCTCTCGGCGCTCACACGAATCGCGCGATCGCGGACCACGTTACGTGGCTCCGGTGCTCGATCCGAACTGGAACAACCCCTACGTTCCGTCGGCGAGTGAGCGCCAGCATCATCAACGAGCGCTGCGCGCCTTCGCCGTTCGCCGTCGTCTACCCCAGACGATTGTCGTCGTCGTCCTCGTCCTCGCACTGATCGTTGGCGTCGTCGCAGTTCCGTGGCTGCCCGCCGTCGGTGTCGCGATTGCACTGTTGTACGCCTGGGATCTGCGCCGCGCGCTCGCGACATATCACCAGCGCGGACATGCTCTCGGCGCTTCGATGCTCTCGGCTCTGGGCCCAGGCGGCGACGCCACGGAGCGTTTGCGTCTCGTGACCGTGCTCGATCGACTCGCGGCGACCTTCGGCGTCGACAACGTGTCGGCGTTCATCGTGAGCGACCAGGGCTACAACGCGGCACTCGTGCCTGACGGCGCCAAGTACTCACTCTTCGTGACCTCGGCGATGATGCAGGACTTCGAGTTGATCGAGCTCGAAGGTGTCGTCGCGCACTGCCTGGCTCGCCAGCGCCTCGGACTCCTCGAGCGAGAGAGTGTCGCGGCCGTCTCGTCGATCAGCGACGACGCCCGCCAGGGCTTGGCTGGTTATGGTCAGGCGTACCGCGCGGACGAAGTGGCTGCAGCGAGCATTCGCTATCCGCTCGGTTTGGCGGGGGCACTGCGCAAGTGCGCCCGCCAACAACTGGCCCCCGACTCGTTTTTCGCCTCGCCAACCTACGCCCAATGGCGTTGGGTGTTCTTTGATCCGTGGAGCGACCGACGGGTCAGTGACCTGGGCGACCTCGACGACGCCGAGTTACGGGCCCGCGCACTCGAAGAGTGGTAGGCAGCCGCCATTAGGCTGGCTGCATGAGTTCTTCGACAAGTTCATCCACGACCGGCACCGCTCTCGTCAAGCGCGGTCTCGCTGACATGTTGCGTGGCGGCGTCATTATGGACGTCGTCAACCAAGAACAGGCCAAAATCGCCGAGGACGCAGGCGCCGTGGCCGTCATGGCATTGGAGCGTGTCCCGGCCGATATTCGTCGTGACGGCGGCGTCGCTCGCATGAGTGACCCCTTGATGATCCAAGAGATTCAAGCCTCGGTCACGATCCCCGTGATGGCCAAGGCGCGCATTGGCCACTTCGCCGAAGCGCAGATTCTCCAAGCCCTCGACGTTGACTACATCGACGAGTCGGAAGTTCTTACTCCGGCCGACGAAGAGAACCACATCGACAAGTGGGCCTTTACGGTGCCCTTCGTGTGTGGTGCCACGAACCTCGGTGAGGCGTTGCGGCGCATTGGCGAAGGCGCGTGCATGATTCGCTCCAAAGGTGAAGCCGGTACGGGCAACGTCGTTGAAGCAGTGCGACACCTTCGCACGATCAACGCGCAGATGCGCCGCCTGCACAGCGCCGACGCGAGCGAGCTGTACTCGCTGGCGAAAGACCTCCAGGCTCCGCTCGCCCTCGTTCGCGAAGTCGCGGAGCTCGGCAAACTGCCAGTGCCCCTCTTTTGTGCGGGCGGCATTTCGACTCCCGCTGACGCATCGCTGGTGCTGCAACTCGGCGCCGAAGCGGTCTTTGTGGGTTCGGGCATCTTTAAGAGCGACGAACCGGTTCGTATGGCTCAGGCCATTGTCGAAGCCGCGACGCACTTTGAAGACGCCAGCGTGGTCGCGAAGGTATCGACTGGTCTTGGCGCCGCCATGAAGGGCTGGGAGACCGCCTCGCTCGAGCAGCGATTGGCCGAACGCGGTTGGTAATGAAGCGCGTCGGTGTGCTGTCGCTCCAGGGCGACGTCGGCGAACACGTGGCGATGTTGAACACTCTCGGGTGCGACGTTGTGAAAGTTCGCACGCTCGAACAGCTCGACGGCGTTGATGCACTGATCCTTCCCGGGGGAGAGTCGACCACGATTGCCCACCTGCTTGTCACCTCGGGTCTGAGCGATGCACTCGCGGTGAAACTCAAAGAAGAGATGCCGGTGCTCGGTACCTGCGCGGGACTGATTCTCCTCAGCAGCGAGATTCTCGATGGTCGCAGCGACCAGTGGAGTTACGGAGCACTGTCAGTCTCGGTGCGACGGAACGGTTATGGGCGCCAGATCGCCAGTTTCGAGTCCGAGCTTGACGTCAAGGGCGTCGGACCTGTTCCTGGTGTGTTCATTCGCGCTCCGCGCATCGAACAGGTCAGCGACGAAGTTGAAGTCCTCGCCACACTCGACCACGGTGACGGAGCTGGCGTACACCCGGTTCTCGTTCGCCAGGGCCACGTCTGGGGACTCTCGTTTCATCCGGAGCTTTCGGGCGACACTCGCGTGCACGAGCTCTTTCTCAAGTCGCTGTAATTTTCGATACGATAGCCAAGCCCTTCGGGGCGGGAGGAACCATGTCCGGCCATTCCAAATGGGCAACGACCAAACATCGCAAGGGCGCGAAAGACTCCGCTCGGGCCAAGGTCTTCGCCAAATTAATTCGCCAAGTTGAAGTCGCGGCGCGCGAAGGCGGCGGCGACGCCAACACCAACGCCCAACTGCGCACCATGTTCCAAAAGGCTCGTGAGGCCTCGGTGCCCATTGACACCATTGAGCGCGCCATCAAGCGCGGCACCGGTGAGCTCGAAGGCGTTCGCTACGAACCCATCAGCTACGAGGGTTATGGCCCGAGCGGTGTGGCCGTCATTGTCGAGACCTTGACTGACAATCGCAACCGAACGAGCGCTGAAGTCAAGCACCTCTTTGGCAAGAACGGGGGAGCGATCGCCGAGCCAGGCGCCGTCTCGTGGCAGTTCGATCGAAAGGGCATCGTGGAAGTCGAGGGGCCCGTTGACGAAGACCAGCTTCTGGAATGGATCATGGATGCTGGGGCGGAGAACTACGAAGCGAACGGAAAGAACTACACAGTGACGACCGAACCCCACGACGTGGGCTCCGTTCGCGACGCGCTGGAGATGCACGGATTGAAAGTCCTCAGCGCCGATCTCACCCTCGTTCCTCAGAACACCATTCCCATTACCGAAGAGAATGAGTCGAAGAAGATTCTGCGGTTGATGGACGCCATTGACGATCACGACGACGTCCAAAACGTGTACGCCAACTTCGATATCTCAGACGAACTCCTCGCCTCTTACGACGGGTGACCGAGTCGCTGGGATTTCCAAGATTTCCCGGCAAACACCAGGGCGACGCGTTGATCACGGCCAAGAATGTCATGGAAGCGATTGGAGCCAGTGACCGTTCGGTCCCTTCTTCGATTGCGTTGGGTTATTCGCCAACTCAGCTTCCTCCATTACTCGCCGAACGAGGCTTTGTAGAGATTTTTGGGTACCCACCGCCGTGGTTCTCCATTTGGCGACGCGAGGGCATCGATCTCGGCTTCGTCGCCGGATTTGGCATCGGTGCGCCGGCGGCCGCAATGGTGCTGGAAGAACTCGTGGAGTTAGGCGCCACTCGTTTCGTGTCGCTGGGATTCGCGGGGGCGCTGTCGAACGAGCTTGATTTCGAGGACGTGGTCGTCTGTTCGAAGGCGCTGCGCGACGAAGGCGTGTCACATCACTATTTGGCACCGGCGCGCTACTCTTTTCCGTCCGAGACGCTCAGTGCGCATCTTCTGCGCGCCCTGGCGGGTGACGGAGAGGCAGTCAGCGTGGGGCCAACGTGGACCATTGACGCCATCTATCGTGAAACCATGGCGGAGGCGACCGCCTATCGCGACGAGGGAATTCTCACCGTTGACATGGAAGCGGCCGCTCTGTTTGCGGTCGGCGAAGTGTTGGGTGTTGATGTCGCGTCCGTCTTTACCATCTCGGATCATTTGCTGGCGCACGACGAGTGGAAACTCGCGCCAGGAAGAAAGCGCGGAGAAGGCGGGCTTGGACGCCTGGTGGATGCGGCCATCGCGGCGCTGACCTAATACCGAGCGAAGCGGGTCACGGGAACTACTATCGAACGTATGTTCGTACTCGGTATCGACCCTGGGCTGACCCGATGCGGGTTCGGGTTGATTGAAGGGTCTTTTGAGGGAGTCGAATCTTTTCGAGCGGCGAGGGCCGGCACCATTGAAACCGATCCGGCCGCACCCGTGGAACAGCGACTCCGCGAACTCCACGTCGAACTCGACGCTCTGCTCACGGAGACCGCGCCCGAAGCTGTTGTCGTCGAACGTCTCTTCTTTCAGCGCAACGCGAAGACGGCGATACCGGTGGCTCAGGCGAGCGGCGTAGCCATCGCGCTGGCGGGCATTGACGGCGTCGCGGTTCGCCAGTTCACGTCCCAAGAGGTGAAGCTGGCGGTGACCGGTTACGGCGCCGCGAGTAAGAGTCAGGTTCAGGGTATGGTCGCGCGTCTCTGTGGCCTCAGTGAGGTGCCGCGTCCGCCCGACGCCGCTGACGCACTGGCTCTCGCGATTGCCTACTTCATGATCGTTCGCACCGAACGGCGATTCGCCCTCGGGAGTCGCTCGTGATTGGTTGGCTCGCTGGTCGCGTGGTGCACCAGCTGCGAAATGGCGCGGTACTCATTGACGTGCAAGGTGTCGGCTACGAAGTTCACGTCGCCTCCAGCGACGCTCCACCCTTTGACGAACTGCTCGAGCTGTTCATCTACACGGTTGTCCGCGAAGACGCCATACAGCTGTTCGGGTTTAACACCGCCGACGACCGGGAGTTTTTCGAGCTGCTGCTGGCGACTCCGGGAGTCGGGCCTTCCACCGCCCTTGGAGCTCTTCGTACCATGAGCGTCGCGGAACTCGCCTACGCCATTGAGAGCGATGACGCCAAGAAAGTTGCAACCATCTCGGGCATCGGACCAAAGACTGCGAGTCGCATCGTTCTCGAACTGAAGGGCAAGGTCTTCGGTGACGCTGCCTCCGTCACGAACGAACCGGTCGACCACGTGGACGCCGCGATCGATGACGCGCTGCACGCGCTGGGCTACACCAGCCACGAAGTACGCACCGCGCTCCAAGACGTAACGCTGCCCTCCGATGAATCCGAAGCCCTGCGCACTGCATTGCAGCTCTTGAGACGTCCGTGAAGCACGAACTCGATCTTGATCAGTTGAGCGACCACGTCGTCGCCGCGGACGCCACCGACCACGAGCGTCGTACCGAAGCGTCACTTCGTCCTCAAACTCTCGGGGACTTCGTTGGCCAACGCGACCTGGTCGGACACCTGCAAATCGTGCTCGGCTCGGCGCGTGCCCGCAACCAATGCGCGGACCACTTACTGTTCGCCGGACCGCCAGGTCTCGGTAAGACCTCACTGGCGAGCATCGTCGCGAGCGAGATGGGCGCCGGCTTTCGCGTGACGTCGGGTCCGGTTCTCTCGCGACCAGGGGATCTCGCCGCGTTGCTTACCGACTTGCAAGACGGCGACGTCCTCTTTATCGACGAGTTGCACCGACTCTCGCGAGCTGTTGAAGAAGTTCTCTATCCGGCCATGGAGGATCTACGTCTCGACGTCATGATTGGTCGCGGACCGTCAGCCAGGTCGATTCGCTTAGACCTTCCGAACTTCACTCTGGTTGGTGCGACCACGCGGACCGGTCTTGTAGCCGCTCCACTGCGCGACAGGTTCGGTTTCATTGGTCAACTCGATCTCTACGAGGTCGAGGAGTTGACCGAAATCGCGTCGCGCTCCGCGAAGCTGTTGGACGTTGATCTGACCCCCGACGCCGCCAGGTTGATTGCCTCGCGGAGTCGTGGTACGCCGCGCATCGCCAATCGATTGCTGCGACGCGTGCGCGACTTCGCCTCGGTGCGCGCGCACAGCGACGTGACCGAGGACGTGGCACGCGACGCGCTCACTCTCTTTGGCGTGGACGAGTTCGGCCTCGACAAGATCGACCGACGGATTCTGACGTTGCTTTGCGACCAGTTCGCGTCCCAACCGGTCGGGCTGACGACCTTGGCTCACGCGTGCGGGGAAGAACCATTGACGATCGAGGACGCCTACGAGCCGTACTTGCTCCGCTCGGGGCTGATGATTCGCACCCCACGGGGCCGAGTGGCTACCGAGCGAGCGTACGAGCACCTGGGACTACAGCAACGTCACGACGGCCTGTTCTAAGGTGAATCGGCCAACAGAGTAGAGTTTCTCTGTCCGTTAACGAAGGAAATCTCTATGCTGTTCGCGCTTTCTCACATCGTCGCCACAACGGCACCAAAGAAGTCTTCGGGGATCTCGCCGTTCATCCTTATTTACCTGGTTTTCATTGCCGGTCTCTACTACTTCTTCATCCGTCCCCGTAACCGGCGGATGAAGGCTCAGCGTCAGGAGTCACGCAAGGTCGAAGTGGGCGAGCGCGCCCAGACGATCGGTGGATTCGTGGGCACGGTCGTCAGGAGCGAGCCCGATCTCATTACGTTGCGCACCGACGCGGGGGTGGAGTTGGAATTCATACCCTCGGCGATTGCCAGAAAGTACAACCCCGTGGTGGATATACCTGAGTCCACCGACGACGACCACCCGACGGAAGGTGACGCCAAGTAATGCCGCCACAGGTTGGTTCACGACGATCTTTGGTCGTCAGCCTCGTTCTCACCATTGCCATCGCTTTCGGAGCACTGGCCACGACGTTGTCGCTCGGCTGGGGCCCCAAGTTGGGCCTCGACCTCGATGGAGGGCTGTCGGTCGTCTACAAGCCCGCGACAAAAGCAACGACCGCTGACATGCAAGAGGTCGTAACGATCCTGAGCAATCGCGTGAATGGACTCGGTGTGTCTGGGGCGACAGTCAACCTGCAAGGTAAGGACGTCAACGTCAGCGTGCCGGGCGTCACCAACGCCCGTCAAGTGTTGGCGGCCGTCGGCCAGACCGCTCAGTTGCTCTTTCGCCCGGTTCTGTGCGAAGCCGAAGTGGCTACCAAGGGCACGAAACTGAAGACCTACGCTCCCGGAAAGCTGCCGTCGTGTGGCTCGGAGTACTTGGACACGGCTGCGAACCTTGACGTCAACACATCAACGGGGGAACCGTCGAACAGCATTCCGCCCGACCCCACTTTCACCGATATCAAGACGACACCGCCGGGGAAGGATTTCAAGAGCGACGAAGTTCTGTTGCCTGAACTCGGCAACACGGGCGTGCGCTACGTGTTGGGACCGGAACAGTTGACCGGTCGCGCCGTGAAGAAAGCAGTCGCTCAGCAAGACCAAGCCGGTGCGTGGGTGGTCAACTACACGTTGACGGGCACGGGCAGCCCCGAGTGGGACGCCGTGGCTGCCAAGAACTTCCACCAACTTCTCGCCATCGAACTTGACGGCGTCGTGCAGTCTGCGCCCCTCATCCAACCCAGCCAGGCGAGCTTCACGAGCTTTGACGGATCGGGTGAGATATCCGGGTCTTTCACCGAAGGTTCAGCGAAGAATCTCGCCCTGGCCATGAACTTTGGTGCGCTTCCCGTTCGCCTCGAGCCTCTTACGACTGAAGTCGTCTCGGCCACGCTCGGCCACTCGGCGTTGGTTGCGGGCCTTGGAGCCGGTCTGGCCGGACTCGCGTTGGTGCTGCTCTACACAATCCTCTACTACCGCGCGCTGGGTCTCGTCATTGTCCTTGGCCTATCGGTAACGGCCGCGCTCCTGTGGGCGATCATCTCGGCGCTCGGCCATACGGCCCTGGCCCCAAGTTTCGATTTGTCTGGTGTTACCGGATTAATTGTGTCCATTGGCATCACTGTCGACAGTTACATCGTGTATTTCGAACGATTAAAGGACGAGGCTCGCGCGGGTCGCTCCATCAGGTCCTCAGTGGACCGAGGATTCCGTTCGGCGTGGCGCACGGTTCTGGCCGCGGACACGGTGAGTCTGCTCGCAGCGGTGTTGCTGTACATCATCGCGGTCGGCGACGTGAAGGGCTTCGCGTTCTTCCTCGGGCTGTCCACACTGATGGACGTCTTTATCACCTGGTACTTCACGCGCCCCTTGGTAATCTTGCTCGGTCGACGTTCGTCGTCCGGTCACTCGGCGTTGTCCATGGCGGCCGGTCTTCACGCGGGAGCACAGAGTGAGTAACACCGACACGTTCGCTCCGGCCGAAGACCGCCACTACGGTCCCATTGGTCGTCTGTATCACGGTCTCACCAAGGTTGATTTCGTCGGTCGGCGTAAAATCTGGTTCAGCGTTTCGCTCGCCATCATCGTCATAGGTCTCGGATCGCTCGGGATCCGTGGCTTTAATCTCGGCATCGACTTCAAGGGCGGCAACTCGTGGGAAGTTCTTGCTCCTCACACGACTATCGCCAAGATGACGACGGCCGTGAAGGACGCCGGCTTGACCAACCCCACGGTCGAAAAACTCGGCTCAGATACGTACGAAGTCAGCGCGGACATCAACTCTCTCAGCCAAACCGCACAGGTTAAAATGACCGACAAGGTCGCTGGCGTGATGGCCAAAGTGGCCGATACGTCGCCCAACGCGGTCGCCACGAGCAGTGTTGGACCCACCTGGGGCGGCCAGATCACCAACAAGGCTCTTGAGGCGTTGATTGTCTTCTTCATCGCGGTCGTCGCCTACATCAGTATTCGCTTTGAGCCAAAGATGGCCGTTGCCGCGTTCGTCGCCATGGTCCACGACCTTCTCGTGACCATTGGCGTGTATTCGCTCTTCGGGTTACAGATAACCCCTGACACGGTCATCGCTATATTGACGATCCTCGGTTACTCGCTCTATGACACGGTCGTTGTTTTCGACCGAGTTCGAGATAACACCAACGGAGTCCTCAAGGGCGGCGACCTGACGTACAGCGAGATGGTCAACCTCTCGATGAACCAGACCCTCGCGCGTTCGATCAACACCTCGCTCGTCGCCATTTTGCCAGTGTTGTCGGTGCTCTTAATCGGCGCGGACATTCTCGGTGCGACGACACTTCAGAGTTATGGTCTGGCCCTCTTTGTAGGACTTATGAGTGGTGCCTACTCGTCGATTTTCATCGCGAGTCCGTTGCTCGCGTGGATGAAAGAGCGCGAACCGCGCTACCGCGACCTCGCAGCGCGCGTCACCGTGC
>JBAQZL010000047.1:0-8689 GCA_049790955.1 Acidimicrobiales bacterium | reverse complement strand
GCTACCGCGCGTACGGCCGGCGTGTCGAGCGCGCCGACGCCCTCGAAGACCACGGTCTCCACAAAAACGCGACCGTCAAGCTCGTACGTGCCACGAAGGGACGACTCGTCGATCTCGAGATTGACGTAGCGAAAGAGGTCGGCGCGAGGGTGGGTCGTGGCGTCGCTCATGGCGTTTCTCATGCTACGACTCGCTTCGCGACAATCGCGAAGCGACCACACGGCCGTTGTGCGCGGTCGCTGAAGAAGATCTCGCCACCGTCGGTGACGTCGCGACTGCGCACGATGTGATCATCCGCGACGCCCGCATCAAGAAGTTGACGAGTGGCGATGAGACGGAGATCGAGCCGAGAGCGATCGCCTCCATCAGGAGTGAGGGCTCCTTCCACGCCGGTGAAGTAACGCGCCACGTCCGGACCTACTTGGTAGCGCTCTTTGGAGATGGACGGGCCAATGAACGCGTGCGTGGCGCGTGCGTCGAACCCTTCGAGCGTGCGCGCGATGACCCCGACTTGGAGTCCGCGCCAGCCCGCGTGCACGAGTGCCACGCGGCCAGACGTCTCGTCGACAAGCGCGAGGGGCACGCAATCGGCAACGAGTATCGCGAGCGCGAGCTCGGACGAGTCGGTGACGAGGGCGTCCGCCTCACTGACGTCGTTGACGGACGCGCCGTCGAGAACGTTGGCGCCGTGCACTTGGCGAACGGTGACGAAATGCTCGTCATCGACTCCGGCCGCGCGGGCCACGAGGGCTCGATTTGTACGGACGTGCTCCTCATCGTCGCCGACATGATCGCCGAGGTTGAGCGAATTGTAGGGGCCGACGCTCTTACCGTTGAACCGGTCGGTCACGAAGACGTCCACGCCGAGCTCGGCCAGGTCGTCCGACGGACATACCGTCAAAGTGGCGCGCTGTTGCGCGCTCAGAGTTACGTCTCTTGGCATGCGGCGCAGTGTCCGATCACGTCGAGGGCGTGCGACGTTGCCCGAAAGCCTTGCTGGCGTGCCAGCTCGTCGACCATGGCGCTCACGGTGCTCTCAAAGTCCGAAGTGGGCGTGACGTCAATGACGCGTCCGCACGACGAGCACAGCAGGTGGTGGTGATGGTGAGTGAGGTCTTCGGCCAACTCGAAACGCGCGAACTCGTCGTTGCCAGCGATTCGCCGCACGACTCCTGCCACCTGTAAATCCGACAGGTGGCGATAGGCGGAGCTGCGCGGGACGTCGGGTACGGCATTGGCGATGTCGGAGATGGTGAGCGGCCGGCCAGAGGTGGCGAGCAGTTCAACGACTGCTTGGCGCCCAGCGGTGTAGCGCTGATCGATGCGTCGAAGGTGCATCTCGACGAGCTCGTGGAGTTCGTCGTGGGACGAGTCGAGGTGCGCGTGGTGGTCGTCACGGTTGACGGGGCGAATCACAGCAACAATTTCCTTCATCTTCGGTCGCATTCTCAATTGTAATGAGACTCAGTCTCAATCTACACTTTTCCCATGATGTTGAATTCCTCGTCGATGTCGGCGCGAATCGTGCTCTCGGCGGCGCTTCTCGTGACCGGAGTCGCCGTCTCTGCGGTCCTGACCCGCACTGCGTCGGCCGGAGAAAAATCCGACGTCATCGTCGCAATCGGTGCCGAGAACGAATACGCCAACGTGTTGAGTCAGATCGGCGGCAAGTACGTCTCGGTCTCGGCGATCCTGAAGAACCCGAACACCGACCCGCACGCCTTCGAGGCGAGCGCCAGCGTCGCGGAGGAAGTCTCCAAGGCGCAACTCATCGTGCAGAACGGAGTGGGCTACGACAGCTTCATGAACAACATCGAGAATGCTTCGCCAAACTCGGCGCGAAAGATCATCACCGTTCAAAACGTGCTCGGGCTTCCGACCGACACTCCCAACCCGCACCTTTGGTACAAACCGACGACGATGCCGGCTGTGGCGAAAGTCATGGTGAAGGACCTCGACAAGCTCGCCCCGAATCACTCCGCCTACTTCGCAGCGAACCTCGCAACCTTCGACACCTCGCTGAAACCGTGGCTCACGGCCATCGCTACCTTCAAGTCGAAGTACCCGCACACGCCCGTTGCGGTGACCGAACCGGTGGCCGACTATCTTCTCCAAGCAATGGGCGCCAAGATTCTCACCCCGTTCGTCTTTCAGGCCGACATCATGAACGGCGTGGACCCTGCGCCCGAAGACATCACGCTCGAAGACAACCTCTTCACGAAGCACAAGGTCAAGCTCTTTTGCTACAACCAGCAGGTCGTCGACGCGCTGACCTCATCAATTCGCGACACGGCTGCCAGCAAGCACGTACCGGTCGTGGGCGTCTATGAAACGATGCCGACCCCTGGCTACGACTATCAGACGTGGATGTTGGCCGAAGTGAAAGCCATCGAGGCAGCCGTGACGTCTGGCACATCGACGAAGAAACTATGAGCGACGTCCCCGTTCTCGAAGTCGATCACGTTAGTGTCAGCTTCGGGGGGCGAACGGTCCTCGACGAGGTGAGTTTCGACGTACGACGCGGTGAGTTCACCGGGTTGATCGGATCCAACGGCGTCGGCAAGACGACATTGCTGCGAGCGATCTTGGGGCTGCAGCGCCTCGACAGTGGCGAGATTCGCGTGGAGGGCGAGCCGCTGTCGCGTCACAACCACAAGCTCGGCTACGTGCCCCAAAAGGTCGCTCTCGACGCGGACATCCCCATGCGTGCTCGTGATTTCGTGGCCCTCGGTCTCGACGCGCAGCGTTACGGGTTCTCGCGGCGCACCAAGGCCCAACGCGATCGGGTCGACGAGATCCTGCGCGACGTTGACGCCGAGCGCTTTGGCGACAGTCGCGTCGGCAGTCTCTCGGGTGGCGAGCAACAGCGAGTACTCATTGCCCACGCTCTGGTGGGTGAACCTGCATTGCTTTTGCTTGACGAACCCCTCGCGAACCTGGACCCCAAGAGCGTCCAGGAGATCGTGTCCTTGCTGCACTCCGTAGCGAGTGATCACGGCGTGGCCGTGTTGCTCTCGGCGCACGAGATGAACGCGTTGCTGCCCGTCATGGATCGCATTGTCTACGTGACCAATGGACGCGCGGCGAGTGGCACTACCGACGAAGTTGTCCAGTCCGACGTCTTAAGTGCGCTCTACGGCCATCACGTTGACGTCTTGAAGTTGCACGGACGCGTGCTCGTGGTGGCCGAGCCTGGTCAAGACGACGCCGAGATTCCTCAGCACCCCACGCTCACCGTGAACTGAGCGGCGTGCATTACCTCTTCGAACCCGGCTTCTTTTCCAGCGCTCCGGTGGGCATCGCCTTCGTCATCGGCGCGGTGAGTGCCATTGTGTCGGCCATCGTCGGGGTCTTCACCGTCATGCGTGGCCAGTCTTTCGCGGGTCACGCCCTCACCGATGTCGCCACGACCGGCGGCTCGGGTGCCTTCTTTTTCAACCTCAGTCCGCTCGTCGGGTTTCTCGGCGCGGGCGTACTGGGTGCCGGAGCCATGGAGTCCGTGGGCGTAGATCGTCTGCGAGGGCGCGATGTAGCGACGGGCATCGTACTGGGCTTCGCCACGGGGCTCGCCGCCTTGTTCTTATATCTCGACACGACGAAGAGCGCGTCGACCGGTGTCTCTCAGCAGATCCTCTTCGGGTCGATCTTCACACTCGATCCTTCGACGATTCCACTCGTCGTCGTCATGAGTGTCATCACGCTGGGTGTTCTCGCGTTGATCTATCGGCCGCTTCTTCTCAGTTCCATCAGCCCCGATCTGGCCGCCGCACGCGGGATATCGGTTCGCGTCATCGGGATTCTTTTCATGCTCGCGCTCGCCGTCTCGGTGGGACTATCTTCGATCGCCGTCGGATCACTTCTCTCGACCGCACTCTTGATCGGCCCGGCCGCGACCGCTCTACGGGTCACGAGGAATCTGCACAGCGCGCTCATTGTCGCGAGCGTGATGGGGGTCGTCGTGACGTGGGTGGGGATCATCCTCGCGTACGACAGTTTTTACTGGTTCACCTCGAGCCAAGGTCTGCCCGTCAGCTTCTTCATTGTGGCGCTGATCTTCCTCGCCTATCTGCTCTCGGGACTTCCGGGAGTACGCCGCCGCACCGCCAGTCCAACGGCCGCAGCGCCGGCACACTCGCTCGAGAGGGCGGCGGGCTGATGTTTTCGGGCTTCATGGTCAACGCATGGCTGATCGGTTCGATCGTCGCGGTCGTAGCGGGAGTCCTCGGGTTCTTCGTTGTGATGCGCGGCTCGGCCTTCGCCGCGCACGCCATTCCCAACGGCGCCTTCGCCGGCGCCGCGGGGGCCAATCTGATCGGCGTGAATCCACTGGTGGGTCTCGGCGTCTTCTCGTTGGCGGCGGCCCTCGGCATCGCCAAACTGTCGCGCCGTGGTCGCGCCGATGCGGTGACGGCTCTCGCACTCGTCATGATGCTGGCCCTCGGCGCCGCATTCCTTAGCCAAAGCACGGAATACGAACCGGCGATCTTCTCACTTCTCTTCGGCGAGATTCTCGGCGTGAGTACGAGCCAGCTCTGGCCGGTGATTGCTCTCGGTGCGGTGTGCGTGATCGCGGTCGCGGTCTTGTATCGACCGCTGCTCTTGACTTCGATTGCGCCGGACATCGCGGCGGCGAGGGGTCTGCGTCCCGAGCGACTCGAAGTCATCTTTCTCATCATCTTGGCGTGCGCGACGACCATGACCGTTCCGGTCGTGGGAGCTCTCTTGATCTTCACGCTGATGATCGGACCTCCGGCCGCCGCGCGATGCTTTAGCGATCGAGCGCTCGTGGCGATGGGCCTCTCGGTCCTCATTGCCTTGACGACTATCTGGGCCGCGCTCGCGTGTTCGTTCACCACGAACTGGCCGGTGGGCTTTTACGTCGGTGCCTACAGCGCAGCGTGGTTTGTGAACGGTCGACTCTACGTCGTCTGGCGTCGGGCCTACGGGCGAGGTCGACGTCGCAGGAGCGCTGTCTCCAAAGACGTCGCGCTGATTGCGCCGTAACCTAAGGGCGTGAAGCCCGCGCAGGAACTGCTGATGGCCTGTACGTTCCCGGCGGCGGGAGAGGTTGACCTCGCCGTGTCGGGTGGGCCGGACTCGCTCGGTCTCTTGCTGCTCGCCCTCGATGCGGGCCTGAGTGTGCGGGTGCACCACGTCGATCATCACGCGCGCGCCGCCAGCACCGCTGACGCCCAGTTCGTGGTTGCGGTGGGCGACACGCTCGACGTGCCGGTCATGGTGCACGACGTGGAAGTGACGCCTGGAGCGAACTTCGAGGCTCGCGCGAGAAGCGAACGACGACGGGTTTTGCCGGCGGGGTGTCTGACGGGCCACACCATGGACGACCTCGCCGAGACCGTATTGCTGAACATGATTCGCGGCGCCGGACTCGACGGTCTGTCACCGCTCGTGAACGATCCGACGAAACCGTTGGTGCGACTGCGTCGCAGCGACGTCGCCGAACTGGTCGCCGAGCGCGGACTTGAGGCGCGACACGACGAATCGAACGACGACCTCGCGTATCGACGTAATCGCGTTCGCCACCAGTTGATGCCGCTTCTCGCGGAGATCGGCGAACGTGACGTGGTGCCTCTTCTGGCGCGCCAGGCCCACGTGCTGTACGACGACCGTTCCTGGCTCGACTCTCTGGTCGAGGCTGACGCGTCGCGCGCCCTCGACGCGGTGGACTGTCGCGAGCTTCGCGAGTGGCCGCGCGCGCGACTTCGTCGGTGGCTGCGCACGCAACTGGGCGTCGTGGACGAACTCGGTGAAACGCATCCGCCGAGCAGCGCCGAGATCGAGCGGGCCCTGCGCGTGGTTGACGGCGAGGTCACAGCGGCGGAGTTGCAGGGCGGTCGCCGTCTGTCACGCAGCGCGCAGCGCCTCGCGCTCGAAGGCGGCTCCGCTACGCTGACCAGTCATGGATAGGCATTCACCGCACGACTTCACCGCGAAATGGGCTCAGGACGTTCTGGGCGAGGTGGTGGTTTCGGCGAAAGAGGTGCACGACCGTGTCGGGGAACTCGGTCGACAGATCACCCTCGACTACGCAGAGAGTCCGCCTCTTTTGGTCTGCGTGCTGAAGGGCGCCATTAACTTCATGGCCGACTTGATGAGGGCCATCGAGCTACCGGTCGAGGTCGACTTCATGGCGGTCTCTTCGTACGGCGCCGCCACCAAGACGAGTGGCGTCGTGCGCATCGTGAAGGACCTCGACGTGGATCTCGCGAATCGCGACGTCGTCATTGTCGAAGACGTGGTCGACTCCGGGCTCACACTCAACTATCTACGCCAGTACCTGGGTGCGCGCAACCCCGCGAGCCTCGAAGTCTGCGCGCTCTTGTTGAAAGAGGGCGAGCAGCGCGTCGAGCAGTCACTCAAATACGTGGGATTTACTATCCCGCCCGACTTCGTCGTGGGCTACGGGCTGGACGTCAACGAGCGCTACCGCAACCTCGACGCGATCTACACCTACGTCGGCGAGGTCTAAACGTGGTCAACCAACCGCGCGTGCAAGAGCTGATTCGCGATCTGCTCGAAGCGATCGGCGAAGACCCGACGCGCGAGGGACTACGCGAGACTCCGCGGCGCGTGGCCGAGATGTACGCCGAGCTCTTCACCGGCATTGAGGCCGATCCGGGCGAACACCTTCGCGTTCGCTTCGAAGAGGGGCACGACGAGATGGTCATGGTGCGCGACATTCCCTTCACGTCGCTCTGCGAACACCATCTCGTCCCGTTCGTGGGCGTGACCCACGTGGCCTACCTACCCGCCGATGACGGGCGTATCACGGGACTCTCAAAGTTGGCGCGCATGGTCGAAGGGTTCGCGCGTCGCCTGCAGGTGCAAGAGCGCATGACCACGGAGATCGTCGAAGCGATGGAGAGAGAACTGCAACCTCGCGGTTCAATCTGCGTCATCGAGGCCGAGCACTTTTGCATGTCGATGCGCGGAGTAAAGAAAGAGGGCATGACGACCGTGACGTCTGCGGTGCGCGGCATTTTTCGTGACGACGCTAGAACTCGGGCCGAGGCCCTGCAGTACATCCATCAACGAAGGTCTGCGTGGCGCTGAGTCCCGCCGTGATGGGCATCGTGAACGTGACGCCCGATTCGTTTTTCCCCGCATCGCGCACGCTGGCTGCTGACGAGGCGATCGCGCGGGGCCGCGAGCACTTTTCTCAGGGCGCTGACATCGTGGACGTCGGGGGCGAATCGACACGTCCCGGGGCGACGCCGGTCGCCGACGACGAGGAACTCAGCCGAGTGGTTCCGGTCGTGCGCGCGCTGTCGCAGCTGGGACCAGTGTCGATCGACACACAAAAGGAATCCGTAGCGCGCGCCGCCATCGGGGCCGGGGCCAGTGTTCTTAACGACGTCTCGTCGAGCCTCGTGGAAGTCGCCGGCGAGTTGAAGGTGGGCTACGTCGCCATGCATCGCCAGGGTGACTCACGGGTGATGCAGGACAATCCGACCTACGCCGACGTCGTGGGTGAGATCAGCGAGTTTCTGGCCGCCGTCGCGGACAACGCCCGTCGAGTTGGAGTGAGCCAACTGTGGCTGGATCCGGGCATCGGCTTTGGTAAGACCGTTGAGCACAATCTGACGTTGTTGGCACACGTTGACCGCTTTGTCGAGCTCGCGGCGAACTACGGGGCGGGGGTGCTGATCGGCACCAGTCGCAAGCGATTCCTCAGCCACCTCGGCCACGACTCCCTCGACGTCGATCAACGTCTTGAGGGGTCACTCGCCACGGAAGCCTGGGCCATGGTCCAAGGTGTCAGTATGGTGCGAGTACACGACGTTCGAGAGACGGTTCAATTGAGAGATTTGCTCACAAGATTCCCTGAGGGCGTGACGCCGTGAAGGGCAAGTGGGCGGCCGGCATCGAACCGCGCGGCTTTACCTGGGTCTATAAGGGAATACTTGCCGTCTCAGAGCGACCGGGAGGTTCGACCACGGTGCATCGTCAAGTGCGCCGCGACGAAGAGTTGCTGTGGCTAAAGCATCAGGGCTTCGGTCGCGTCATCTCGATCTTGCCGGTCATGCAAAACATGAGCGCCTACTTCGAACACGGACTGACCGCGAGCCACTACGCCCTGCGCGGCGGACCCCAACAGCGCGAGGTCCTCGAAGCCTGTTACCACGACATCGCCAACTGCATGTCGTCGAACACGACGGTCCTCTTGCACGGCGACGAGGTCTCTGATCGGCTCCTGGGCGTCGTGGCGGGATATCTCGTCTGGAGCCAGAAGGTCGGGACAGTTCCCGCGTCGATTGCTCTCGTAGAGCGACTCTTCAAACGCTCGATCGGACCCGACGGGCGTTCGGTCCTCATGGACCTGCCCGAGGACGTTCGTGAGTGACGTCATTGAGCTGAGAGAGTTGCGCGTGAGCGCGGTCGTTGGCGTTCTCAGTGAGGAGCGCGATCGCGCCCAGCCTCTGGCCTTTGACATCGATGTCACGCGCCCCTTCGAAGTAGCGTCCATCAATGACGACCTCGCCGAGACGACCAACTACGCCGAGGTATTACAGATCGCGACCAAGGTGGCGACCGAAGGTGCCTTCTTGCTTCTCGAGACGCTGGCCTACCGCGTCGCGCGCGAAATCCTCGCCTACGACGAGGGGATCTCGTCGGTCACGGTCGCGGTGCGCAAGCTACACCCTCCCGTCGCCGAGGACGTCGCCAC
>JBAQZL010000046.1:0-7383 GCA_049790955.1 Acidimicrobiales bacterium | reverse complement strand
CCCGAAAGCGGGCTACGTGGTGGGCATCAAGCTTCGCGGCGACGGGCTCACGACGGTTGTCTGCGACCTCGACGCGCAGGTCGTCTCGAGCGAAGAGCACTACGTGCGTCTCGTGGGCGATCCGATCGCTGCCCTTGACGCCATTGAGGAAGCGACTCGGCGCGCGCTGCGCGACGCCGCGGTGCCCGCGTCGAAGGTCCTCGGCGTGGGCATCGGGCTCTCGGGCATCATCGATTCGAGCGCCGGGGTGTGTCGGTTCTCGCACCTCCTGCAGTGGCATGACGTTGAGCTTGCTGGGCCTCTGCGTCGACGCATGGGACTGCCCGTGTGGGTCGAGAACGACGTGAATGCGTTGGCTGTGGCGGAGAAGTGGGCGGGCGACGCACACACTGCGCGTGACTTCGTCACACTGAGTGTTGGTCGTGGAATCGGTCTTGGCATCGTCGTCGACCGTTCGCTCTATCGAGGAGCGCACGGCGCGGTCGGTGAGTTCGGTCACATGATCGTCGAACCCGGCGGCCCCAAGTGCGAGTGCGGGCGGTTCGGATGCCTCGAGGCGATGGTCGGAGAAGGAGCCATGCGTCGGCGCATCAGTGAACGAAAAGGACACGACGTATCGCGCGAAGAGCTCTTGATGCTCGTGGAGCTGGGCGACGCCGCCGCGTTGGACATCGTGGACAATGCCGGACGCAAACTCGGGCTTGCGGTCGCGAACATGGTGACGCTGCTCAACCCAGAACTGCTCATCATCTGCGGGGAAGGTACGGCGCTGGGTGCCGCGTTCATCGACCCGATTGTGAGCTCAGTGAGAGATCAGACCTTCGCGGATGTGGGACGTCAGCTTGACATCAAGGTGCAGAGCTGGGGCGACGAAGCCTGGGCCGTGGGCGCGGCGACACTGGTCTTGCGCGAGTCGTTCAATCTGCCCGGTGCAGATGACAAGAGCCAGGCGATCTGGCACCGATCGGGGTCGTCAACGACGACGGGCTCGAGCGAGTTGAACTTTGTCTACGGGAGCTGAGTTGAGGAACGGAAACGACGAACACCAAGTGCGACGCAGCGTTGACGCCATCCTGAACAATCAGGACGCCAACGGTGCCATCATCGCGTCGCCGGACTTCGCCCAGTACGGCTTTTGCTGGCTGCGCGACGCATCCTTTAGCGCCTACGCCCTCGACCTTGCGGGCGAACATGCGGCGTCGACGAACTATCACCTCTGGGTGAATCGGGCGGTCACCGGAATCGCCAGCACGATCGACCACGCGATCGCCGCTCGCCTGCAAGGAGACGAGTTGGGCGTCTTGGAGATGCCACCGGCTCGTTTCTCTCTTGGGGGAACGATCGTCGTCGACGATTGGCCGAACTTTCAGATCGACGGATACGGAACGTGGCTTTGGTCACTTGGTCGCCACCTCGAACTCGCGGGATCAACGGACCTTCCCGACGAATATGTCGATTCGGTCGCCCGGGTCGCACGCTACCTCGCCACGTTTTCGTTGAGTCCCTGTTACGACGTGTGGGAGGAGAACGGCAGTGATCGCCACACCTCAACCCTCGCGTGCGTGTACGGGGGGCTCTCCACCGCAGCGCGCTTACTGAACAACGACGACTACCTCGCTTCTGCGCTGGAAGTAAAAGAGCACGTCCTCGCGGGTGGCGAGTCAACCGGCTACTACGTGAAGTCGTCGGCCAATAGCGACGTCGACGCGAGCACGCTGTGGCTCACTGAGCCCTTTGGCGTTGTGGACGCTGACGACGAGTACTTCGCTGCAACGGTTGCGCTCATCGAGGATCGTCTGACCCTTAACGGTGGCATACGGCGCTACCCCACGGACGTCTACTTCGGCAGCGGAGCGTGGCCGGTACTCACCGCATCGATCGGCTGGCACTACGTGGGCATAGGGAATCGTGCGAACGCCGAGCGCTGTCGTCAATGGATCGCCGACCACTTTGACGGGGAGGCTCGGCTTGCCGAGCAGTATGACGGAGATCTTCGCGACCCTCTTCACTACGAGGAGTGGGTCGCGCGCTGGGGACGTCCCGCCATCGACTTGACGTGGTCGCACGCCATGTATGTGGTGCTGTGTCTCGCCCTCGAGGGCGAGATGTCGAGTGGCGACCCCGCATCAATTGGCCGCGAACGAGACGCGAGATCCAGATGAACCGAAGTCGCCAACGCAATGCACGGTGGCTCGAGCTTTTGTTGCCGGGTAAGGGGGGAAGGAGCACACGAGGGCTGATCGGCCCAAGCAGTGAGAACAACGTGAGGTAGGGCCGCGTGGCCCAATGAAGATAGAAAGTGATGCATCAACATGAAAATGAACACATTTATAAGAGGAAGGACCTCGAAGCCGATTCGACTCTTTGTCGCCTTCGCTGCGGTGGCCTTCGGCGGTTCGATGATCGCGATTACCGGAGCGTCGTCAGCGCCAACACCGAAGGCTCATTCGGTGGTAACGCTGCAGTACTGGAAC
This sequence comes from Acidimicrobiales bacterium, assembly GCA_049790955.1. GTDB lineage: Bacteria > Actinomycetota > Acidimicrobiia > Acidimicrobiales > RAAP-2 > RAAP-2. The sequence continues at coordinate 4,909 of JBAQZL010000046.1, read as the reverse complement.
ACGTATGACCAGGCCGACGGTGAAGGAAGGACGATGGAGAACATCATCATTCCCCGGTTCGAAAAGCTGAATCCGGGCATCAAGGTGAAGTCGACGTACGTGGTCTACGCGGATTTGCTGCCGAAGTTCATCGCGACGTCAGCAGCTGGTGACCCGCCGGACGTTTTACGTTCGGACATTGCCTGGGTGGCGGAACTCGCTCAGCAGGGTCTCGCGGTCAACGTGGGCAAGCTGAAGGGGTATGCGGCGATCAAAGCGGAGTCTCTACCGGGACCTCTCGCGACAACCGAGGTGAATGGCAAGTATTGGGCATTCGTCTGTGACACGAACACCCAAGCGCTCTACTGGAATAAGGCGCTCTTCGCCGCAGCGGGACTCTCTGGGCCCCCGACGACATTGGACCAACTGTACGCGGACGCCGCGACACTGACGGTGCCGTCCAAGCAGCAGTACGGTTTGGGCGTTGACGGAACGGACATCTGGAACATGGCGCCGTACATTTGGAGCATGGGCGGATCATTTACCAACGCCAACTACACGACGGCATCTGGCTACATGGACAGCCCAGCGACGATCACCGCAGTGCAGACGTTAGTGAACTTGCTGAAGGCCGGTGACATCGGCAGCGACTTCCAAGGTGGTGCGAGTGCCGTCTCCGGTGAGACTGGATTCCCCAAGAACGAGTACGCCATGTACATCGATGGCCCGTGGGCAGTTCCCACCTATAACGGAGAGAGCTTCAGCGGCTACGGCATCGCGCCGTTCCCGAGCGGCTCGGGCGGTTCAGTGTCGACGGTCGGTGGCGAGGACAACATGGTCGCCGCAGACGGCCACCACATCGCCGACGCCGAGAAGTTCGCCGAGTTCCTCGACTCGCCGTTCGCTCAAGACGAGATGGCCCGACAGGGTGACATGTCGGCCATTACGAATGACGCGGCCGTCGAAGTGAAGAACACGCCGTACTACAGCGTGTTTACCAAGCAGCTCCTCACGGCGAGGATCCGCGCGAACAGCGCGGGCTACTCACAGCTGGACACGGATTGGTCCAACGAGATGGGCCAGATCCTGGCTGGTGACGTCACGGTTACGGCTGGTCTCACGACGGCCGCACAAGAAGCTGATACCGCCCTCGCGGGCAGTTAGGTAGTTAATGGACAAAGAGTCAACCGATCTCCTACAGCGCCCGGCGGCAACTCCGCCGGGCGCTGTAGTGAGGCACCACTACCGAGCGCGGCGGCTACTCACGCCGTATCTGTTGCTGCTGCCGGCTGCGTTCCTCTACGTCCTCTTCATCGTCTATCCGATTTTTAAACAGTTCGATATCAGCTTTTACAACTGGCATATCCTTCCCGGAGCGACCAATCCGTTTGTCGGATGGTCGAACTACGCCAGGATCTTCCATGATCCTGAGCTCAAGACAGCGGCGATCAACACGCTGCTGTTTGCTGTCATCACCGTGCCCATTCAGATGGCGCTCGGTCTCTTCGCGGCCGCGCTCGTGACTGATCGAATGCCCGCGCGCGGACTCTGGCGAGCTTTGATCTTCATTCCCGTCGTGACCTCGTGGGTCGTGGTGAGCTACGTGTTCGCCTACATCTTCGCTGACCAAGGAGGCGTCGCCAACGCCATACTCTCCATCTTCGTCGGCCATACCGTCCACGTCGACTGGCTCGCCAATACGTGGACCGGCAACGCGGTCATCTGGATCATGAGCATCTGGAAGGGGATCGGCTGGTCGTTCATCATGTACTTGGCCGCTCTCGATGGCGTGCCGCGCGACCTCCTCGAGTCAAGTCGTGTCGACGGCGCTACCGAACGAAGGGTCTGGAGATACGTAGTGTTCCCCAGCATTCGTCCGACCACCACGTTCGTGACGGTGCTGCTCGTCATCGGCGCAAGCCAAGTCTTCACGCAGGTGTACGTCACCACGGGCGGCGGACCATTCGACTCGACGGGCGTCATGCTCACCAACGCCTATCAAGATGCCTTCTCGTTCTTCTATTTCGGATACGCCGCCGCCATTGCGTCGCTGATGGCCGTCATCATTCTCGGCCTCAGCATTTGGTACATACGTCTGATGCGGAGACGACCATGAGTGTTGTCACGCTGAAAGATGCTCGAAACGACACCAAAGACCGGCGACTAACCGAGCGTCGCTCAAAACCGGCTGCGGCCCCAGGTCTCTTTGGCGTGCGATCGTGGAAGAAATCACGCATGGCCCTGGCGATCCTCTTCGGTCTGGCGGCGATCTTCCCCTTGGTCTACATGGTGTCGCTCTCGTTCCAGCCGACGAGTGACATCCTCACCTCCGATGCGGTGCTCTTTCCCTCGCATCCCACGACGGCGAACTACACCGTGGCCTGGACCCAGAACGGCTTTAGTTCGTACTTCCTCAACAGCCTCATTGTTGCGATCGGTACTGTCGCCATCACCGTCGTCGTCGCGTCGCTCGCCGCCTTCGCCTTCGCTCGCTACACCTTTCCGTTCAAGGAGGTGGTCTTTTACGTCTTCCTCGCCGCCCTCGCCGTGCCGAGTGTCGAGCTGATCATTCCCCAGTACCTGCTCATGCTGCGCCTCCACCTCGTGAACTCGCTGTTCGGACTGGTGCTGATCTACGCGAGCGAGAACCTACCATTTTCGATTTTCCTCCTGCGAGGGTTTTTCGAAGCCGTGCCGAAGGACCTCGAAGAGTCGTTTCGCCTCGACGGCGCGAGCACGCTGCGCGTCCTCACTCGTCTGATCGCGCCGCTTTCGGCTCCCGCTCTCGCGGTCGTGGCGATGTTCACGTTCAACTTCGCGTGGGAGGAGTTCATCGTTGCACTGACGTTGCTGAACAGTCAGTCGCACTACACGCTGCCGATCGCACTGACGTTCTTCATCACAGCGCACCAGACAGACTGGGGACCGCTCTTTGCCGCCTGCACGATCGCGACGATCCCGAGTGTGATTGTCTACTTCATCTCTCAACGTTGGTTCCAACGCGGCGTTTCGCTCGGAGGAATACGTTGATCGCCTCTCGTACGTTGAGCGATCTTCGAAGCGCTTATCTTCTCAATGAGTCGATCGTTGTTGCCGACCTGCCGGACGACACGAGGGATGTCGTCGCGCTGAGTGCGATTGGCGAGGTCTATGGCGCGACCCTTGGTCCCGAGTCGGCCACCGTCTCGGGTCTTCCCGAGGGCACACACGTCCTTCAAGCACTCTCTTCGAGCGGGAGTGTCCTCGCCGAAGAGTTCTTCACCGTGCGCGGACGTCGTGGCGAGGATCCGGTGCCTGGCTTCGTCACGAGCTTCGACGAGGCCTCACGCGACGACGTACTGGCGTGGCTGCGCGACCTTCGCTGTACCGTCGTCCAGGTCTACGACTGGATGGACAGCTACTCGACGGCGCTCGCCGAATCCGACGACTACGAGGATCCGCTCGGGCGGCCGATCTCTCGAGGTGCGTTGGAGAGTTTGATTAAAGGCATTAAGGAGTTGGGCGCCGTCGCCCAGGCCTACGCGCCAGTGATCGCGGCTGGTGACGATCTCGCGGGCGAGCACCCCGACTGGCGTCTCTATCGAAGCGACGGGGCGCCCGAATCCCTGGGCGACCTGTTGCAGATCATGAATCCCGGCAACGGCGAGTGGCAGGCGTACTGGATCGAGAACTACGGAGGAGCCGCCGACGCGCTCGGTTTCGATGGATTTCATCTTGACACGTACGGCTACCCTCGCGACGCGATGAACGTCGCTGGGGAGTGGGTCGATGTCGCTGGTGGCTACGGTACCTTCGTCGACGTCGTTCGCCGAGTTCGACACTCCGACGTGCTGAGTTTCAACCAAGTGAACGGCGTGCCGCGAGGTTTCCCGGCGCCCGAGCCGCCGAGCTTTCGCTACGTGGAGGTCTGGCCTCCGAATGATCGATGGCGCCATCTCGAAGGACTGCTCGAGCGCAGCGGCAACAAGGAGCGTCAAGGTGAGACGCTCGCGCTCTATCCGCCGGTCTGGGGCGCAGGTCGTGATCTTGCGCTTCGCACGTGCGTGCTGAGCGAGGCGGTCTCGACGGCACTCGGGGCCAACGTTTTGATCTGGGGCGACAACGACGGCGTGCTGTGCCATCCCTACTACGTCAATCACGAGACGTTGACGAGACATGAGCGCGAGGTGGCGCTCCGCTGGCACCGTTTCGGGTTGCGCTGTCGCGACCTCTTTCGCGCGGCGACCGACACCAGTTGGTACGAGCTGAGCGACGAGAACGCCTCGATGAAGGTGTCGTGGGCGGGAGAGACGCGGCCCGAGCCTGCTGGCGGTTCGTTATTCGCTCGGGCCTTTCGAGATGAGCACCTCATCGTGGTGAGCCTGCTCGACCTGACGGGCAGCGAAGACGGCTCCTGGTCGTCCGGAACGCGAAGAGGGACCTGCACGAGCGCCGATGTCGAAGTGCTAATCGATGCGCCCGAGTCGTGGTCGGTCGACGTGTCGGTCCTCGGTCGCGATGAGGGGCGCTTCGCGCCCAGCGAATACGTTGAAGCGACCATGCGCGAGGGCACTGGCATTCGCGTGTCGGTCCCCATCGACGAAGGATGGTCAGTGCTGCGCCTGACGCCGAAGACGCCGTCGTGAGATCCGCAGAAGTGCGAGCAGCGAAGGAACAATCGCTCGGTGTCCCCGAGTGGAGAGGCAACACATGACATCGGTACGACTCGACAGCGTCTCCAAGATCTATCCCAACGGGTTCGAGGCCGTGTTCGACCTGGACCTCACGATCGAAGACGGCGAGCTGATGGTTGTGGTTGGGCCATCAGGCTGCGGCAAGACCACGGTGCTGCGCATGATCGCGGGTCTTGAAGACATCACCTCGGGCACCGTCAGCTTTGGTGATCGCGTCATGAACGAAGTACCGCCGAAGGACCGCGACGTCGCCATGG
>JBAQZL010000045.1:0-19168 GCA_049790955.1 Acidimicrobiales bacterium | reverse complement strand
TTGTTATCCGTGACCCTGCGCAGGAGACCTTGCCGCAGGTGTAAGTCCAAGTGTTTCGTACTAGGTTGCGCAGATGAGCGTGAGGGCATGGCTCGCAAGAATCGTCATTAGCGCCGTTGCGCTCACTCTGTTATTTGCCGTCACGATCATTGCTGCACCCTTCGCCGCGGCGGCGACCATCACCCAAGATCCAACTACGGCGACGGGCTCCGTTGATATTGCCGGGAGTTCGTCCTTTACCGCCGCGCTGTCCACACCGGGATTTGTGGGGACCACGTTTGCGGTGACCTCTACGCCCACGACGCCAGGCCTCACACTCACAGGAAGCGAGATTGCTACCACTGGAACGCTCCCAGCGGCCTCGTACTCCATTAGTGGCACCGATTCTGACCCTGCAGGCGATACGCCCGGTACCTGGAGTTACACGCTCACGGTGACCGACGTTATCCCCCAAGTGTCACCGAACACTGGCACGATCGACGTGGCCGGGAGTTCGACCTTTAGCGGGACCCTTTCCGTACCAGGATCTCCGGGGGCCACGTTTGTCGTGACGTCGACGCTGGCGACGCCGGGCCTCACGTTGACCGGAAACCAGATTGGCACCACCGGAACGCTCCCGGCGGCCACGTACTCCATTAGTGGCACCGATTCAGACACTGCAGGCGACACGCCCGGTACCTGGAGTTACACGCTCACGGTGACATCTGACGTCATCGTTCAAGGATCTCCCACGACAGGATTCACGACCCCCGCCACGAGCTCCACCTTCACAGACACACTGGCCGCGGCGTCAGGATTCTTGGGCCCCGTCACGTTCGCCACGTCAACCTCGGGGTTTGCCATTACGAGTGGCGACGAATTAGAGAGTAGTGGTGCATTGAGTGTCAGTGGTTCGCCCTACACGATCACGGGAACTGACTCAGATACCTACGGCGACGCTGGAACGTGGACCTACTCGTTGACCGTTGCAGCGACACATACTCCGACGAACCTCATTCAAGGCTCTCCCACCACAGGCACGGTTCTGAACACGGCGTCGAGCACGTTCACCGCAGGCCCGATCACGGTCTTAAACAACTCGGGAGCGGTCACATTCGTTACGACAAAGGCAATCACCGGGTTGGTGGTGAGCGCTGCCGGTCTTATCTCGACGACGGGGTCGCTCACCACCGGAACGTACACTGCGTCGGGCACGGATCGAGACACTGTTGGCGATACGGGAACATGGACGTACACATTGAGCGTGACCGGAGCCCCAGAAACGGTTACGTTCAAGGCGAATGGTGGGGGCGGAGTGATGTCGCCCGAAACTGATAGCGCGCCCACGGCCCTGTCATTGAATCTTTTCGCGTGGGCGAAGCACACTTTCGTTGACTGGAACACGTCGGCCGACGGCACAGGTGTGAGTTACGCCAACGGCTCCCTGTATCCCTTTGTGGAATCGACCACTCTCTATGCCCAGTGGAAAGCTGGAAGAGTTCCTTCGCGCACCATCACCTTCCTTCCTAACGGCGGAGGCGGCGCCACGCCCTCGGAGACCGATAACACACCGACCGCGATCTCAGTGAATCACTTCCAGCGAGCCGGGTATTCGTTTGTCGAATGGAACACTTCGGCCAAAGGATCTGGCACGAGATTCAATGCCGGCGCCACCTATTCATTCTCGAAATCGATCACGCTCTACGCGCAATGGAAGAAGGTCGTGGTCAAGAAGCCATTTGAGGTGGTGGCCTTCTCGGCTAATGGCGGAACGGGAACGATGGTTGATGAACGTCAAAATCGGGCGACGCCATTGACGACGACTCACTTCACGCGCACCGGGTACACCTTCGTCGATTGGAACACAGCGGCGAACGGTTCAGGCACCTCGTACGCCAATGGCGCTAGCTACGCATTCGTCGCATCGACAGATCTCTTCGCCCAGTGGAAGAAGATTAAGAAAGTTGCGCCACCACCACCACCGCCGCCACCGGTTCCCAGCGGAACTCAGATTGGGCCGTTCGAATCTGGCGCGTCGACACTGACTCCGTCACTCAAGACACAAATTCAGAGCCTCGCCAATCAAGTGAAGGCGGAGAAGATCACTCAAATCGCCCTGCTTGGATACGGAGACACCTTGACAACCGCTGACGAACGCAACTTGACAATTTGGTCAGCAAACATCGCGCTGAGCCGACAACGAGCTGGGGCCGTCGCCACGTACCTGGAGCAGTGTCTCGGTTCGCTCAAGTTCACAGGTTGGTCAATATCCGTGGCGGCGGCGGGTTCCACAAAGCCAAAGACAGCCCAGGGCGCGAGTTCGATTGTGATTGCACAACTCTCGTAGCGGGTCTCAGGCACGCTGAACGTTACAGTGAGTGGGTCAAGAGAGTGTCCACGTCATCTTGAGTGTCTCTTCAATCTTGGTGAGCGTGGCGGCGAGTTCCTGATGCGATGAGACCATGCCATCAATGCGTACAACGTAGGCCTCAAAACTCGTTTGCTGAATGCTCACTGCAGCGCCAGGTCGAACATTTAGATATATCTCATCGATACCGAACTGTCTCTTCATTTCGTCGAGTTCTGAGATACCGGAGATGGTCTCAAGACTTGTCGCCGATTCCGGCGCAACTGCAAAGTAGAAAAAACTGATGCTGCCTTCGTTGAGGGCGGGAAATGTTCCTACCTCAATTCCGAGCGCGAGCTTCATAACCCAGTTGTTGAGCGATGGCCCACCTATACGTTCGATGAGTTTTGAAACGCCGCCGCCGAGCCGACCGTTGATTTCGACAACCCGGGGCCCCGATGGTGTCATTTTTATCTCGGTGTGAATGATGCCGTCTCTGATACCGAGAGCGTGTGCGGCGACGCCGGCCAAAGCACACACGATGTCCCAGTCGCTGGGTGCCAAATCACTTGGCAAGTATCCGCCCGTGTCGCGAAATGGTGGCGCATAGGGAAAACGACCCGTGACCATCAAATGTTGAATCGTCCCCTGAATGGCGACGGATTCAACGGAGATGATGTCGGCGGAGAGTGTCTGATTCTGAGTGCGGTCCGGGAGCCACTCCTCAAGAATGAACTCCTCCGAGGGGCTGCACTTGCTCAGCGCCGCAGCAACCTCATCGAAGTCATGAACGAGGAAAGTATCGCGAGCACCCGCTCCCCCTCGAGGCTTCAACACGGCGGGGAAGGGCACGTCCGCGTGATGATCCGTCAAGTTCACGGCCGCAAATTTTGGTACAGCAACGTCTTGGTCCAGTAGCGCCTGACGTTGCATCGCTTTGTCGCTGAGTATGGACGCAGTCCTGGGCGAGTGGAAGCGAAGCCCTAGGCCTTCAGCAATCACCGCTGCGAGAAGCAGAGGCGGATCGTTGAAGACCGAAACACCGTCGAGTCTGAACTCCCGTAGAAATTCGATCATCTCGCTGTCACTCATGCCGGTCACGTCGGCGACATCACCGAATCGCTCAAGCATGCGTGTCGGCGGAGCGTCCGCCCATCCCACCACCCAAACGATCCGACAGAGGTCCTTCGCCGCGCCCACCAGATCGAAAATCGACACCGTCGATTGATTCTGAAAGATTGCGAGTCGAGGCAGTTCAGCCATTATGGGAGGTAGTGGCTAGGAAACGTCAATGCCGATCGATTCCAATGCCGAACGGATTGCCGCCACTGATTGAAACGTTCCCTTACGCAAAAGTGAATCCGGAAACTCGATATCGAACGCGTCTTCGAGTGCCAACATGACGTTGACACTCGCGTGGGAGGTTAATCCGCTCTCGTAGAGATCGTCGGTGTCGCTCAGTTGGTCAACTCCGACGAGGAGTCGGCCATGTGTTTCCAAGACAGTTCTAATGGTGAGGTCAGCTTCGTTCATTGCCGGGATTGCCCGGAATCGAATGAGATGGACGGTGCGAGTGCGGTGGGGAAAGCGTCAGTGCGGCTGAAGCTCACCGCCGCAATCTCGTGAAGATGCTGCGTGTTGATCCCGGTAAGAACACTCATTTACTCATATTCCTTGTCAAAGTCACGTGAAAAAACGTTCCATCATTGTCTGATCACTCGGTGAGATACGACAACTTCGCTGATCGGACTTGGACGTATGTTAACGGTCCAATTTTGTTCTGCCTAGGACGGTAAGACACGGAAGTCCTTTGTAATGTTGTTGACTTACTGCGACCGCGCTCGACTTTGTACTGTCAACTCGTATGAGCAGACTTCAGTGTCGAGGAACGAGCACACCATTTTGGCGAGATTCTGGCACGCTTCACGCCCTGGCGACATCCCTTAGGAGCCGACGGGTGCGGCGGCTCAGACCCAGATTCTCTCCGTTTGCGAGGGGGTGAGACCCGGTGGAACGAAGCGCTAGCACGTTGGTCACGGGGCTTCGAACGAAGCGCCGCAGACCGCCCTCTTTGATTTCGAGGAAGGTTGTGAATCCGACGCTGCGTAGCAGATCGACAATCTCCTCTAGCGACGAACCGGCCATGGCGATCGCTTCACTATTGATCTCGAATATCACGTACTTAGTCCGAGATAGAGTCTCGCGCCCGCCCTGAAATACGTGGAGTTCCCAGCCCTCGACGTCAATCTTTAGCAACGTTACGTTCCCAAATATCTCGTTCACTTCATCAAGTGTGGCGACCGCAACTTCGATGCCGCCTTCGTGTGCCCAATCCAGCGCTGTGACCGCACCACTGTCCCCGCCGGGCTTGGAGAGGGTAAGCGTTCCCGCTTGGTTACCGAGAGCGGACTCGACCACATGAACATTCGTGCAATCGTTCTGATGAAGATTGATCTTGAGCGCACTGATGTTTGACTCATAGGGCTCAAATGCGACGACACGGCCGGCGGGACCTACGCGATTGGACCCGATCGTTGAAAACCATCCGATGTGGGCACCCACGTCGATAAAGGTGTCTCCTTCACTCAAGATCTCCCTGACAAGACGTGTTTCGGCTGGATCGAAGAGACCCAGGTACATAGTTCGCTGAGTCGCATCGCCGAGTTCGCACGTCAGGATGCGACCGTCGCGGAGCATCGCTTTGGCATCGCCGCGGGGACTTCGAAGCCAACCGCGCCGCCACGAGAGAATCAAGGGGTAACCCATTACTCCGTAGGTAAGCATTCGATAGCCAAGGCGACTGCGCAGTAGCTGGTCCATGGGGTCACCGTATTCCAACTGGCGAGCGTCGAGCCGAGAATATTGGGTTGCCACTAGAGAATTGGCCGCCGTCTATTCGCGAAGGACAGAAAAGCCCCCAGAAAGTGCCTCCCCGCTAACGTACCTGGACAATGAGATCCACCGCTGGAAAGAAGCCGTGACGCAAGAGCATGAGGCTGGGTCTTCGGGGCCGCCAGCACCTCCCAGGCAAAATAGTTTGCGCCGGAAGGTCATGCTGGCCAGGAAGATAGCTCGTACGATGCTCGCCGCAATGGTGTCACGGGCTCTCACGACGTTCACCTTTGCCCTGCTCGGTCGCGATCGGGCGAGACGAGCGGCGCTTCGCATCTCGCTCTGGAGCTCTCGGGTGGTGCCTCCCACTCCGGCAGACGTCATTGGCAACTACATACGAGGGTGGATCGTTTTCGGTCACGCTCAAACCCCCGAGATGCCCTTTCGTTGGCAGACATTTCCTCAGAGAGCGGTCATCACGCCGGCGACGGCCCATATGCCAAAACGAATACGACGGATGGAGCGCTTAAGTGGTCTTGAGATTCGTTTTGACGTTGACTTCGACGAGATTATCGATAGTTGTCGACGTGGGCGTGATGGAAAGCTTGCCTGGCTAACCGACGACATCGTCGAGCTCTACCGCGACCTTCACAGACTTGGATATGTCGCGACGATTGGCGCGTATCGCGGAGACGTGGCAGTCGCGGGGCTTTTGGGCCTTCAAGTCGGTGGAACGCTCGGCATTATGAGCCTGTTTCACACGGAGGATCACTCGGGGAATCTGGTCACTCTGGCGGCGGTCGATCGACTCATGGTCGGTGATCGATGGTCCATCATTGACACGGGCGCGTCGTTGCTCGACAACTATGTCCGCTTCGGTGCTGTCCAAATTCCTCGAGATGAGTTCTGCGAACTGGTCGCTGGTCGCCTGTTGGCGCCGACCGCTCTCGTTACCGAAGGGAGCTCTCCCCTCTCCACTGAGGAGACCTCGTGATATTGCATCACTGTTCCGCTTCGTCGGGATCGCGTGCGACCGGCACCACCACCGTGGCGATCGCGACGCCACCGGCGTGGCTGAGGCTGACGGAGAGATCGTGAATTCCCTGCAGCCGCGCGAGATGCGCGGCGTCGCCGTGAAGCACGATCTCCGGCCGGCCATCCGCGGTTCGTTTGACTTCAATTGAGCGCCACGACGGCACGATCTCCTGTGTGTCGAGAATCTTCAGGACTGCCTCTTTTGCCGCGAATCGCGCGGCGAGGCATGACGCAGTTGTGGAATTATCGCCGCAGGACTCTAACTCACCATCCGTGAAGAGGTGATGGCGATAACGAGATCCAAAAATACGCAAGGATGTTTCAACCTCTTCGATTGGTTGAATATCAATCCCAACGATGACTTTCACTTGTTCGTTTCTCTTTCGAAGCCCGCGATACTCCACGAGTCCAGAAGGTTGTTTCTCGGTTAAGTAGCTCGATTCACCCTCCGGCAGGACCAATGGTAGCGGCAACCTCATCAATGAAATAGGTCTAACGCTGGATGGCTCCTTCGCCGCATACGACATCATTAATACGGCGATGCACATCTTTGATCGTTGCGAAACGAGAAGTTCGTCACGTGTCGGCGGCGTTCAAGGGGGCACTTCGCACGTGGCGAATCCTGCACTGCCCATTACTTGAATAGACGTCTATCGTGCAAGTGGTTCGAATTGGCGAAGCTTCCCGGACCACAACCGCTCGAGCGAGTTGGCTTTGATAATCGAGATATCAGGATTGGTCAGACCCGCTCGGGTCATAAGTCTTACGAAGTTGGCGCTGAGTGCCTCAGTATCGCATTCTCCTTGGGTAACGAGCGACACGACCATCCCGTTTCGAGACTGAGTCACCTGAAATTCGACGACGTTTGGGTCGCCCAAAAGGATGCTCTCCATGCCAAGTCGATGGATGACAGAGCCGTTGTCGTAGCCGAAGAAGGTGTCAAGTTTCCCTTTGATGTCGGTGATCCGTCGATGGCCACTGCCGCATTCGCAGGGATCCTCCAAGATGGTCATCGCGTCATTTATCTCGTAGCGAATGAGGGGCTGTGTTTTGTTGTACAGGTTGGTCATGAGAATCTTCGCGGCGGGCTGCCCAAAGGGAACCACAGCGCCATTTTCGTCGACCGGCTCGATAATCGCCAGATCGTCGGGGAGGTGCATAGGCGATCCTGGACGACATGGGCAAGCGAAGACGCCCTCGGTGCATCCCCACGTATCGTAGATTTCAATGCCCCACGCTGAACGTACCGAACTCTTGATGACGTCAGTTAGCTGTTCGCCCGAAGTTGACACCCATTTTGGCTCAATGGTCAATCGGCCTGCGAGGGCCTCAAGCGCGAGCAGATGTATAGCACTGGGGTAACCGGTGAGCACTGTCGGGCGAGCTGCGTTGAGACCTACAACGATTTCGGGAATTGGGAGGGAAGCGGGCAAATGTGTTACCGAGAGTGGTCCTTTACCTGAGAAATCTCGCGAGAACGCGTGTAGTGCGCCAGAGACGTGCATGGTGTTCGAAGCGAAAAGTGTGCCTACCGGCGCGAAGGGATCCTCATCGGTCCGACTGCGCCAGCGAGTGGCGATCAGTGCGTAAGTGTTCCATTCGTCCCAGCCGTAGACGAAAAGGCCACGTGTACCGCTAGTGCCGGACGTGACAACCACTCGATATTGGTCATCGAGGTAGGTGTCGCCATCGAGATGGTTGACGTGGTCATTGACCCGTTGGAGAGTGAGTTTCGGGTCCGTCACGATTCGGTCAAAATTGTCCATCACTTCGTTCTTCGTGATTATCTCTAGGCGCGGCAAATCTGCTTCCGTGAAGGACGAGAGATCATGTCCTCTCAGTCGTTCCTTCCAAAACTCTGACTTCTCAGATGCCCACGCAAGTAGCTCGCGAAGGCGGCGCTCTCGCTCACCGGCGAGTCGCTCTGGGGACCAACTCAGGCGGCGGACAGACGGGAGAAAACCGTCAGATTGGTCGGCGCGTTGCCTCTCGATTAGTTCTTGATAGTTACTCAATGGCTGCACCACTCCAGGCTGGTTTCAACCGAGTGTAACTGCACCCCGCGCAGCCTTTCCTTTGTCACGACGGATGAACGCCTCTGGTTCCATAGGTCCTTGAGTACTCTCGACTGCGCAGTCTCGAAGTTCGGAAGTCGCGAATGGTTCCAGCGGTGCGCCATGGGTTCGCGTCATGGGCGCTCTATCCGCACCACTTGAAACTATCCTTTCGTCGCTACTGCCCATCTGCGCGCTATCAACTCGTAAGAACGCACCCGCGCATCGTAGGAGTGCGTCCTTGTTGACAGGATCAGTTCGTCGGCGTCGACTCGTTCGACGAGTGTGGTGAGACCCTTGTGAACTGAATCCGGATCGCCGATGATGTGCGTTGACATTGCGTCATTGATCAATGTCTGTTCCGAACTGCTGAAGACTCGGGCGGAAGCTTCCTCCAGGGATGGCAATGGTCCCATGCGCCCCGTACTGCGCTGGAGGATGTTGAGCGCGCTTGAAAGCGCAAGCCGGTGAGCCTCAGCGTCAGTGTCGGCACAGATCACCGATGCTGCGACCATAAAATGCGGGACCTCGAGCAACAGAGACGGCTGAAAGTTCACCCGATAACTCTCGACCGCCTGGTCTAGGAGAGCTGGCGCGAAGTGATATGCGAACGAAAAGGGCAGCCCGAGAATCCCGGCCAGTTGGGCACTGAACGTGGACGAGCCGAGTAGCCAGACCTCGGGCAGGTACCCGCTACCCGGAACCGGGGCGGGATGGGACGGCTGGTCGCTTGGTAACAGGTAGCGGATGAGTTCCACGACGTCGTCAGGGAAGTGGTCCGCGCCAAGGTCGGCACTCCGGCGAAGCGCTCGAGCAGTGATGTGATCAGTGCCTGGGGCTCGACCAAGTCCAAGGTCAATTCGTCCGGGGTGCAGTGCTTCAAGAGTCGCAAACTGTTCGGCGACAACAAGGGGCGCATGGTTGGGCAGCATCACACCTCCCGACCCGATGCGCATGGTGGTAGTGGCGTTCGCGAGATGCTCGATGAGAACGGCGGGAGCGGAACTCGCAACCGCCGCGATGGCGTGGTGCTCCGCGACCCAAAAACGCTGGTACCCAAGCCGCTCCGCTTCGACGGCGAGCATCGTCGTCTCTTGGAGGGCTTGGGCGGGTGAGGAGCCAGTGGCAACAGTGGCGAGGTCGAGTACGGAGAGAGGGATCATGGCAGGATTTACCTTACGGGTGGCAACTTCAGGCTGCCTCCGCCGAATGGGGATCTTTCGTTGAGTCATTCCACTGGTCCGATCAAACGTCGAGAAACCGGTATTTCCAAACCGATCCTGATGGCGGAGATTGTCGTCGCGGCGGCGGCGTTTCTCATCATGTGTCTGTTCATTCTCCTAAGGTCTCCGCAGTTGATGGAGCCCGATGATTACGCCTATCGAGCCTCGATCATCGCTCTGAGCCAGGGACACGTGTTACTCACGAATGTCCAATATCTTTCGCTGAAAACGCAACTCAGCGCCCGCGGCGGACCGGGTATCGAACAGTGGGTGCGCCTCAGAAGTGGAATGTGGATAAGCCAAAAGAATCCTGGGTACCCATTTTTCGCAGTGATCTTTCAATGGCTTCACGCCTTACGTGCGGCTCCTCTCTTCTACGGTGCGATGGGGTGCTCGGGACTTTTCTATGGATCGCGTAAGTGGCTCGGAATCTGGGGAGGTGTCTACGCCGTGGCGCTGTATTGCTTCTCGGGCGCCGCGCTCATTTTTGCCTGGCGCCCCACGATGCCGACCTTCACTGACGCGTCGCTCATCGCGGGCGCCGCGGGCATTCTGCTTGGTGTCCTGCTTTCACGGGACGACCCGCCCAAAAGGCGATTCCTTCTGGGGGCACTTGCGTTTCTCGCCCTCGACGGGGCCACCCTCATTCGCTACACCGACGTCATCGTTCTGTTGGTGGCGTTGGCTGCGGTGACCGCGCTCGCTAGAGCGAGCCGGTTGCGCCGCTCCACACTGCTCGGCTGGCTCACGATCGCGCTGGCTTTCGGAGCCGGGGATCTCGTCATAAACCATGTCCTTTATGGGGGTGTTTTCACCACGGGCTACCGGTCGGGTCTGGTCACGTTTCGATCGAGTGCCGTAGCCCCCAATCTTGAGCGGATGCCGATTCGATTGATTGAGAGTATGCCGATGGCGATACTCGCGCTGGCGAGCGTCGTTTGGATTGCGGTTCGCGCCATGTCAAACGGTTCCGGCGCATTGTCGTCAGCGCGTGCCCGACGCGACGTAGTCGTGTCGTTGGTAATAGGTGCAGGCTGGCTTAGCGTCTGGGCTCTCTACAGCGCCTACACGTGGACCGTCGATCAGACGATCGGTCCCGGCAATCCGATCCACGTTGTTCGCTTTTACGTTCCCGTCATTGGATTGATATCGCTCCTTGGCGCCTGGCTCCTGAAGCGGCTTCCTGGGTGGGTGTCCGTTGCGCTGATCGCGGTACTGGTGGGATTCGCTCTCTGGTCCTACGTGACTCCGTCAAACGACATCATCGTGGGCCGTGCGCCGCTATCTACGCCGGCGACTCGGAAGCTTGCGCCCGCGCGAGTAACGGATCTGCCGCGCCCGGCGGGGACGGTTGCGCTACCCGTCTCTTGAGGAGATGGTGCATCAACTCGTCGAGTGAGAAGCGGCCGGTTCCGAGAAAACCAAGGGCGAGTGAGGGAATGATGAGGGCGAGGTTCAGTTGATAACCAAGTCCGTTCGGGCCCGCTAGTCCTTGCGCGAACGTAATTGTCACCATGGCCCCGATCATGTCGCCAGCGAGGGCGAACCCGGCGAGTCGTCCAAAGAAGCCGATGGCGATCAGAATTCCACCGACGAACTGCGTCAAGCCGTCAACATAGGTAAAGAGTTTTGCCGGATCGAGGTGGTTGGCTTGGAAGTACACAGTCTCACCGTGGATGCCCGCTTGGTGAAAGGCCCCGAAGAGAGTTCCCGCACCGTGATAAATGAAAATCCACGCGAGTCCCGCACGAACGAGAAGCAACGCAATATCGCGGGTGAGGGGTGCATCGCGCGTGGCGCGAAACCACTCGGAGACGTTTCGCACGCGGACCAAGATCTCTCTCACGAGGACCCGTCAGTTCTGGCGCGACGGGTGAATGGTTGGGTGAGCTGGGCCAACACTACGAGCGGGGCAGCGGCGGCCGATCGAGCTTGTTCCACTGGCACCTGTCGACCGGAGATCCCTGTGGCAATGGGCGTCGCGTTGGTTGGGAAGATGGCCCTATGGATCATCTGATCCCAACAGACGAGCACGAAACCGAAGTTCACGGTTCCTCGATCGTCAATGAATATCGCCGCGTGGTGAAGACGGTGATAGGCGGGGCTCACGAAGACTCTTCCAAGCGGGCCGAATCGCCAACGAAGGTTGGCGTGAGGCAACGTAATCAAGCATCCATAGATCATGATCGCAATCGCGGGCACCGTTCCACTGGCGCCCAGGACGAGCGCGGGCAACAGCGATGGCAAGTATGAGGCGTGGACCAACGGGTGAGTGCGAAAGGTGGTGAGAACACTCATGTCCTCCTGGGAGTGGTGAAGAGCGTGCAGCCGCCAAAGTGTCAGTGAACGATGGTTTGCGACATGGGCCGCCCAGTTCATTGCGTCGATGCCGATGAGGATTAATCCAGCTACGACGACTTGAGATCCCAGTGGCAAACGTCCGAGCTCGAGAAAATGTGCGTGTTCACTCGTTTCCACGGCGAACCCGGTTTCCACAAGTGTGAGGAGCGGTAGCACGACGACTGCGAAGATCGCCAGGTACACCGCGTCGACCACTTGTGCGCGCGAAAAGAGAGGTCGTTTCACCGCGGGCCACAGTTGCTCAGCGAGAAGAATCACGCCAATAAAGACCAAGAGAACTGGTCCGACGGTTCGCCCGCGAGCGCTCGACAGCGCGCTCGAGAGATCTCCCGCGCTCATCAACGTTCGGACGCCGACGTAGCCCAACCATGAACAGAGTGCCGCGAGGCCCAGCACGCCGTACCACGCCTTAGACGCGCCTGCTTCTTTCACGAGAACCGTGTTGATCAGCCGCCGGACTCGCGGTCCGGACGCGGGTGTCACATCGCGAAAGGCGAACATTCGCCGAGACGTTTTGGTGTCAATGGTGGTCATCGCTTAGTAGGCAATGCCCCCGCCGGGGGTCGTGGTCGTAGTCGTCGATGTGCCTTTCTTCTTCGGCGCTGTCAACGGGCTGCTCGGGTTAATTGACCACCACTGGCCCCAGGTGTCCTTGATATTGCCCGTGATCACATTGGCCTTCTTATCTCCAACAAAGGTGTACAGCGGAACTCCTTCGTAGGTGACCTGATGGGTGCCGTTCGCGCGAGTGAACGATCCAAGGTGCGATACGCCACTTCCCACGGGAGTCTTCTGGCCCGGCGCTAAAACAACCGGTAGCCAGACCGTTGCGCATTTTCCGGTGCACACGCTTTTGTTCTTTGAGTCTTTTGTCAAGCGGTACAGCGTGTGACCATCCTTCAAGGTCAACGTCGGACCCCACGTCTTGTTCTGAGACACGGTGATCGTTGTTGGCGACGCGGCCGCGCCGCTCACCGTGACAACCCCGGCACTGGCGAGCAGAAGTGCTCCGCCCGTGATGGCGAGTCCCTGCAGTAATTTCGGTGCAGTTCGACCGGCGTGGCTTTGCGTTGTCTTCTTCATGGTGTTCTCCTCGCACTGATGTTTCTACGTACGAATACCAGCGCGACAGAAGAAATGTTCAGAGACTTTTGGCGCGTCCGTCGGCGACATCATGTAGTTCATCTATGAAGCGAATGCAGGAAAATGCTAATGCGAAGAGACGTGAATTACTGTCTCGCTTCGGCGGCGTTCGCCACGTGGCGAACGGTCGCCGGATACCACTGTTTTCCGCCTTGGGCCGTGGGCACGCCTTCTTCATTGAGCTCGTCGGCGATCGCGGCCCACGTGGCTCCGCCCTTTCGCGATTCGACGATTCTGTCGACAATGTCCAGTGAGAGTGTCGACGGTCGTCCGAGGCGAGGCGGCGGACGTCGTACCGAAAGTTCTGGTCGGGTCTCTCTCTCGCCAATGAGCTTTCGTTCCATTTCGTCGAAGATCGCCAGTACCTGGATTAGGGCGCTGCCCTCGGTCGTCGTGGTGTCAACCGGCGAATCCAATGCGATGATCCCCCAACCTCCACGCTCGGCGGAGGCGAGAACTCTCGCGGCCACGTGCATCGATCGGGTCAATCGGTCGAGCTTGGTGACCATCAAGACCGAACCATTGCCGTCATTGAGACTGGCGAGGGCGGCCGACAGTGCCGGCCGACCGTTGGGTTCGGGGAGCCCCGCGTCGCTATACAGGGCCACCAAATCGAAGCCTCGCTTGGTGCATTCCTTGCGAATTGCCTTTTCTTGATCTTTCAGGCTGAGCGCCAGCGTCGAATTCTCTTGGGTTATGACACGGCAATAGCCAACGACGCCTGTTGTCTTTTCGGACTTTCGCGCCGTCTTTGCCACCAATGCATTATTACCGCCGTTTACCAGTGGAGTTTTGAAGGAATTGTGATTTGTATCGATTTGCTATTCGGCCCGTTTGTCGAGCCCTCGAAAGCTGTCCAGAGTCTCCTCCAAGGACCGGCCTAGGGCGATATCGAGGCCGGTGAGGGCGCCTTCGATGCGGTGCCGCATACCGGGCGTCGCTCGAAGATCTCCGCTGTCAATTTGATCGAGCAGGGCCAAAAGCTGGTCGGCGAGTGACTCGATCTCTCGTTTCGTGAGCGGATTGTTCATGCCTAGACGTTACGGTTGCTTGCGCCTTCGTGCAGGGAATACCGCTCAGAGGTCGTTGGTCCGGTAGCCCTGAGGCGCGATAGTCCAGGAATTTGTCGGAGAGCAGGGTTGGAAAAGACCGCTTTCACGGGCATTTAGCCGAAAAGAGCCGGGAAGGCACAATATGTGCCAATTGGCGAGTGGCGCGGCGGCGCCTACTATTAGGTCCCATACCAACCAGCGCGTCGCTCGATCCATATAGCAAAGCGCCAAATAAAGGGTGATTATTGGCAGGAGCGAGCGACGATCGGCGAATTACCTTCTTGCTCCCGAGGAACTATAACGTCCCGATCGGGGGCTACAAGGTCGCCTATGAGTACGCGAACACCCTCTCTCAGCGCGGGTGGCACGTGACCATTGCCCACATATGTGAATTCGAAAAGCGGTTTTCATGGCGAGCGCTGATAAGAAACTGGGGGCTGCGTGTACGTCGGTCCCGACCCACCTGGTTTCAATTGCAACCCTCAATCGCCTCACTTCAGTGGGTCAACTGGAACCCGAAAGTGATCGACGACGCTGACTTGATTGTGGCGACATCGTGGCAGACGGCCGAGTGTCTCGGCTCTGACCCGCGCGGGCTGTACTTGATCCAACACTATGAAGTCTGGGGAGGAGTGCAAGACCGCGTCGATGCCACCTGGCGGCTTCCATTGCGAAAGATTGTCATTGCTCAGTGGTTGCGAGCGAAGTCCGAAGAGCTTGGAGCGGGCGAGGTCACTCTTGTACCGAACGCCATCGACCTCGGAGTCTTCAAAATGGACGTTCGTCCTGAAGACCGGTCGACCGACGAGGTGGCGATGCTGTGGCACAAGGAGGGGTGGAAGGGCAGCAGCGACGGCCTCGAAGCTCTTCGACTGGTGAGGGAGTCCCGGCCCAACTTGCACCTGACCCTCTTTTCCACCACGAAGAGACCCAGTGAAATTCCAGAGTGGGTGACGTACGTGGAAAAAGCGAGCGAGAAGCAGCTTCGTTCCATTTACAATCGTGCCGCCGTCTTCGTGTCCCCGAGCCACTCAGAGGGTTGGGGGCTGCCGCCGGCTGAGGCAATGGCGTGTGGGGCAGCTGTCGTTTCGACAGAGATAGGCGGGACAGGCGATTACGCCTTTCACGACGTCACCGCGGTTCTTACTCCAGTCCAGAATCCTGAAGCTATGGCTCGGGCCATACTCGAACTTTTAGACGATGATGCCCGGAGAGTGAGAATCGCTTCGGAGGGGCACGAGTGGATTTGCACTAATTGCAGTTGGGAACTCTCCACTGATTTATTTGAACAGGCGCTCCTGGAAGACAGCGACAGTCAAAAGGGAGAGTAGACGGGGCGGGCAGAGGTTGAATGGCGCGGAAAACTTATCTGTGACACCCTTGGAGAGGCGTCAAATCAATCAGGCCGAGGGCTTGATGCCCCTCGATATGCAGATATCCCCGCGTCGAAATTTTGAAACTGCCTGGCGTCAAATCGACTACCACCTATAAAAAAGTGACATTTTGTAAATCGCGCGTTCTGCGAACGCGCACGAGCGGGCGCATCGGTGCACATTGTACGTCAGGGTGGAAAGATCCCTCTGAACTGATCCACTAGTTTTGCGAGTCCTGATGCTCCAGAATGGAGCAGGAGGATTCACCGTGAAGAGAAGGCATCACACCCCCGAACAGATCATCCGCAAGCTTGCCGAGGGCGAGAAGTTACTCAACGCCGGCAACGACGTGGCCGAGACGTGCCGTCAGTTGGAGATCACCGAGTCGACCTGGCACCGTTGGAAGGCGCAATATGGCGGCATGAAAGCCAACGACGCCAAGCGCTTGAAGGAACTCGAGAAAGAGAACACCCAGCTCAAGCGCATCGTCGCCAACCAGGCGCTCGACATCGACATGTTGAAATACGTCGCCGAGGGAAAATTCTGACCCCGAACAGCCGGCGTCGAGTGGTCGTCGCACTCGAGCAGCAGTTCGGGGTCTCTGAGCGCAGAGCCTGCGCGGTCATTGGACAGTCCCGCTCCACCCAGCGCCTCCCCGCGGTCGAACCAACGGCCGAGGACGAGCAATTGAGGGCGTTCCTTCGATCTTTCGCCAAACGTCACCCCCGCTGGGGCTGGAGAAGGGCGCAGGACGCCCTCAAAACCGACGGGTGGAGGGTGAACCACAAGAAAGTGCACCGTCTCTGGCGTGAAGAGGGCCTAAAGGTCCCTTATCGCAAGAAGAAGAAGCGACTCACCGGCATCGGAACCCAAGTCGGCGCCATGGTCCCCATCGCTCCCAACGTCATCTGGGCCATGGACTTTCAGTTCGACCAGACGAGTGACCTGCGGACCTTGAAGATGCTCAACGTCATCGACGAGTTCACCAGGGAGTGCTTGGCGATCGACGTGGCGCGAAGCATCACCGCTGACGACGTGATCCGTCGTCTCGAGCAACTCAGTGCCGAGCGCGGCGCGCCGTGTTATCTGCGCATGGACAACGGACCCGAGTTCGTTTGCTATGCGCTCAACGACTGGTGCCGCTTCAACGGCTCGGGATCGCTCTTCATCGATCCCGGTTCACCTTGGCAGAACGCCTGGATCGAGTCGTTCAACGCCCGACTACGCGATGAGTTCTTGAACGGTCAACAGTTCGACAGCCTCTTCGAGGCCTAGGTGATGCTCAGTGACTGGCGAGAGGAATACAATCACGAACGAACTCACAGCGGTCTTAATCGAAGGACTCCGGTCGAGTTCGCCCAGAGCTGGCAGTTGCAGCACCACCAACGACTCGCAGAGTTAGTGGCTTAGGTTTCGGGGTCCTTCCAAGGGAAAACACGTTTCACAACGATTGGACTCTCATTTGACATCGATTGATCACCGGACCATACTGCTGTTCTGCAAGGGCGGATGGGGAGAGAGTGACGGGATGTCGGTCACCGAGCATCAGCCACTAGTCGAAGGTCAGCCTTTGGGTCCCGAAATTGCGGCACCGAAGCGATGAGTCGTCGAATCGCTGGCGACGGGCGAAGGCGCCGTAGCAACGTCAGAATCTTGTTCACTATTCTCTTGGCGGCCAGCGCCGTCGCGGTACCCATTGTCGAGTCCACCGCCGCCCGCGCGAACACATTGCAAATGTCCTCTGATGACACGTCGTCGGGCTGGTATCCGAACGAACCCACTCTGACATTGGGCAACGTGACTAATGGAAGATTCGGGGAGATCTTTGATACCCAATTGAACGGTCAGGTGTACGCCCAGCCGCTCGTGAGTCAGCCGACGGTGCTTGCCGTTACGGAAAATAATTATGCGTACGGCCTTAACTCCACCACGGGCGCGATCGAATGGCAGCAGAGTTACGGCACCCCTGACGACCCATTAGCCAATATCAGTTGCGGTGACGTGGGTAGCGATCTTGGCATTACGGGAACGCCTGTTATCGACCCCGCGACAGGGATCGCCTACTTTGTCTCGGCCCACGAAGAGTCTGGAAACAACAATGCGTTCTTCATGCAGGCAGTTAACGTGCAAACCGGCGTTGCTCCCCAGGGCTGGCCCGCGCAAGGCGTCCCGATCGTGGGAACCGCCGACAACGACTCGGGGACGGTGTTTAACCCGGACTACGAGACCCAGCGTCCCGGTCTGATTCTTGTCGATGGGGTGGTCTATGCGGCGTTCGGTTCTCAGTGCGACTACGGCAGCTGGGAGGGCTGGCTTGTCGGAGTCTCCGAGTCCACCGCTTCGATCACGACAATGTGGTCAAGCGAAGAGAACGTGTCGGATTCCATCACGGGGTATCCGGGCGCGGGAATCTGGCAGTCGGGATCTGCTCCCGTTGTTGACAGTAACGGCGACATCTTCGTCGCTACCGGGAATGGGGAAATCCCGGCCAGCGCCGAACTTGGAACCAACGTATCGAACCAAACCTACGGCGAAGCCGTCATTGAGCTGCACACCAACGCTCAGGGTCAGCTCGGACCAGTCGACTTCTTCATTCCCTCGGACGCGACAGTTCTGAATGAACAAGATGGCGACCTTGGTTCAGGAGGGCCTGTTGCACTTCCCACGAGCATGGGAACGACGGGAGATCCCACGCCGATGGTGGTGGATGGTAAATCCGGAATTCTCTATGTGTTGAATACGAACAACCTGGGCGGATATGAGCAAGGCTCGGGCGGCTCAGACAGTATTGAGTCTGAGAGCGCGCCCTATGGCGGAGTGTGGGGCAAGGCGGCCGTATGGCCCGGCGACGGAGGTTACGTCTATTTGGCAACGGCCGGACTGTCGCCCTTCGCGACCGGCGGTGGTGCGCTCAACGCCTTTCAGCGAACGGACACGAGCGGAACCTTGACCTTGCCACTCGTCGCCGCGACCAGCAACTCCGGCAACGTCTTTGGCTACGGCTCGGGCTCGCCGATCGTTACCTCGAACGGAACGACGTCGGGATCGGCTCTGGTGTGGATCATCCGGGCCACGGGTACGACGGGTGCTGACTCCGAGCTTGAGGCGTTTAAGGCAGTTCCGGTCAACCCAGGATCAAATGGGACCCTGGAACAGGTCTTTGGCTCTGTGCCGTTCACCTCGACGGTGTTTTCGGAGCCGAGCGTCGATAACGGCATCCTCTACGTCGGCACGAAGGACGATACGATCCTCGGCTTTGGAGCGCTTCCTTCTTCGACTCCGGCCGTCACGGGCACCAATATCTCCTTTAGTCCTACGGTGGTCGCTCAGTCCTCGGCTCCCCAGACGGAAACCTTTACCGCGAGCGCACCGACCACCCTGACGTCGTTCACCGTTTCCGGCGCGGGCTACAGCATCGGGACGCCGTCGCCGGCTCTTCCGGATTCGCTTTCTACCGGCCAGTCGATTTCCGTGCCGGTCACTTTTACGCCCCAAGCCTTCGGGGCAAATTCGGGCACCCTGACGGCCAACATCACGGGGGCCACGTCGACTGTAAATCTGAGTGGTCAAGGCAATACGACAAATCCTTCGCTCAGTTTCTCCGTCAACCAGGTTGCGTTTTCTCCCCAACCCATTGGTGGATCCCCGGCCACGCTGCCCGTGACGGTGACCAATATATCGACGAGCGCGATTACCGTGAACAGTCTCGTCGTCCCGGGCTCGCCGTTTTTCCTCATCAACTTTCCTTCGACGCCGCTCACCCTTGAAC